>JAYTQD010000075.1:0-13655 GCA_043746935.1 Acidobacteriaceae bacterium
GGAATCTTGGTGACGACGTAGTCGATGGAGGGCTCGAACGAGGCCGGCGTGGCCCCGGTAATATCGTTCTGCAACTCGTCCAGGGTATAGCCGACAGCCAATTTGGCCGCCACTTTGGCGATCGGAAAGCCGGTTGCCTTGGAGGCCAGTGCAGAGGAACGCGACACGCGCGGGTTCATCTCGATCACCACCATCCGGCCATCATCCGGGTTGATGCCGAACTGCACGTTGGAGCCGCCGGTTTCGACGCCGATTTCGCGGATGACGGCTAGGGCGGCGTCGCGCATGATCTGGTATTCGCGGTCGGTGAGGGTTTGCGCAGGGGCTACCGTGATGGAGTCGCCGGTGTGGACGCCCATGGGATCAAAGTTCTCAATCGAGCAGATGACGATGACGTTGTCGGCGAGGTCGCGCATGACCTCGAGTTCGAATTCCTTCCAGCCGAGGACGGATTCTTCGATCAAGCACTCGTGGACTGGGGAGAGGTCGAGGCCGCGGGAGAGGACGTCGCTAAGTTCTTCGCGGTTGTAGGCGATGCCTCCGCCGGAGCCGCCTAGGGTGAACGACGGGCGGATGATGACGGGGAAGCCGATTTTTCCGGCGAATTCGGTGCCGTCTTTCACGTTGGCAACGAGTGCTGATTTCGGAACGTCGAGGCCGATCTTTTGCATGGCATCTTTGAAGAAAAGGCGGTCTTCGGCCTTCTTGATGGCCTCGACTTTGGCGCCGATGAGTTCGACGTTGTATTTCTCGAGGATGCCGCTGTCGGCCAGGTCGACGGCTAAGTTGAGGGCGGTTTGTCCGCCTACGGTGGGGAGAAGGGCGAAGCCTTTGCCGCCGCACATTTCGGACTCGATGCGGATGATTTCTTCCAGGTACTCGCGGGTGAGGGGCTCGATGTAGGTGCGGTCGGCCGACTCGGGGTCGGTCATGATGGTGGCCGGGTTCGAGTTGGCGAGGACGACTTCGTAGCCTTCGGCTTTGAGGACCTTGCAGGCCTGCGTACCGGAATAGTCGAACTCGGCCGATTGGCCGATGACGATGGGGCCGGAGCCGATGATGAGGATTTTCGAGATGTCAGTACGTTTGGGCATTTAGTTTGTCTGTTTGTGAGCAAGGGTCTTCGCCAGCAAAGAAGACACAAAGTTGGCAAATCCGAGTTCGGACAAGGGTTCTGAGTAGTAGCCCTCGCGACCGCGCTCATAGTCCGAGAGTAGAAAACAGGTCGAGTCGTACAACCTCTCTCGAACCAGTTTAGTTAGAAGAACTTCGTGTCTCTTGGCGTACGAAGCTGACCTGAATTCTTCGAACACCTTGAAGTGTGGTTCCTGGGCTTTCACCGGCCTTCGTGAGCCTTCCGCATCCTCCAAGAGCATGAGGTAGCCCAGCCAAGGACGCGCCGAAGGTTTGAACGCTCCCTCACGATAGGCTGCCCATACATCGGTCGCGCTCCCCACCGCTTCTTCGGTCCGGTTGTTGTAGTTATTTCCGAACGACCCCACATGCGATTTGAACTCAATGGCTGCTAGCAAGCATCCGTCTAACACGACGAGCAGATCCCATTTCTTCTCCGGGCGGAACCAACCAGGCAGCTCAACCTTGCGGTCGCAGTAGATCAAGGGTTTCTCTACTCCCGATTCCTCTAGCAAGTCGCGTATCAGGTTTACGAAACCATCCATTTGGCTACCGCCCGTGACTGCTGCCCTCGCACCAGCATCACGAACACCCGTCTTGGCTCCTTGATTGGCCGCTTGCTTCTCGCGGCTTGTCCAGAAGTGCTTGATGGCAGCTTTCAATTCGTTTTCTAGGCGGTTATTCAAACCTTAAGTCCTGTTCCACTACGGAAATCGGATCCGAAAAGAAGCTGGCCATTTCCTTCCTGAGCCGTATCGCTGCACTGTCTAGATATGAGCGGTCAATCTCATAGCTGACGCTATTACGACCCCACCCCGAAGCGGCAAGGGCGGTGGTGCCGGTCCCCATGAACGGATCAAGTACGGTATCTCCGACGAAACTAAACATGCGGATCAGCCTCTCAGCAAGTTCTACGGGGTAGGGTGCCGGATGGTCTTTGGTCGACGCGCCCGTCAACCCGCTCCAGATTTGCTGAAACCACTTTTTGTGATCCTCTTCTGAGATCAGGCTGAGGACTCTTTCGGACGCACTCGGGGCACGATAACCGCCCGGCTTTCGTTGCATGAGAATAAATTCGATATCGTTCTTGATGACACCGTTGGGTTCGTAGGGTTTGCCTAGAAAGCCACCGTTGCCTCGTTCTACTTCGTAGGCTGCATTCGCGATTTTGTGCCAGATGATTGGGGCGAGGTTGTCGAATCCAATTTTTCGGCAACGCTCCTGAATCGAGGAATGCAGAGGAACGACCGTGTGCCGCCCATCGTTTTTACGTCTTGACAGGCAGACGTCGCCAACTACACAGACGAGTCTTCCGCCAGGAATCAAGAAGTCGAAGCACTTTTCCCATACTCGATCCAGTTCGACTAAGAAATCATCGTAGTCTCGGATGTGCCCCATCTGCCCCGAAGTGTTGTTGTACTCTTTGAGGGTCCAGTAGGGCGGAGATGTTACCACGAGGTGTACAGGGCCAGTTTGCTTGCGGGACATCTTTCGCGCGTCGCCCAGCACCAGAGTGTGGTGGGTTGGAACTCTTCGCACGGTTGCTTGAATCTGTTTAACGAAATGCTTATCTTTCGCAATCCTCGGAATTGCAGTCTGCAAGTCCCCAAGTTCTTGAATGTTGAAAGGTAGAAGCTCAGCCAAAGCATCTTCTTCGGGAACGCTAACCGTAATGGCAGCCGCTTTCACCTTTTCGACTCCTCCATCATCCCCACAAATTCCTTAAACAGATAATGCGAATCATGCGGCCCGGGCGCAGCTTCCGGATGGTACTGCACGCTGAAGAGCGGGAAGTTCCGGTGGCGCAGGCCTTCGAGCGTGTGGTCGTTCAGGTCGATGTGCGTGAGTTCGACTTCGCTTTGCGGGAGCGAGTCGGGATCGACGGCGAAGTTGTGGTTGTGGGCGGTGATTTCGATTTTTCCGGTCTTCAATTGTTTGACCGGGTGGTTGCCGCCGTGGTGGCCGAATTTCAGTTTAAAAGTTTTGCCACCCAGGGCGATGCCGATGATCTGGTGGCCCAGGCAGATTCCGAAGATGGGTTGACGTCCCATGAGGCGCCGAACGTTGTCGACGGCGTAGGTGCAAGGTTCGGGGTCGCCGGGGCCGTTGCTGAGGAAGACGCCGTCTGGCTTGAGCGAGAGAACGTCCTCGGCGGGGGTTTCGGCGGGGACGACGGTGATTTTGCAGCCTTCGCTGCGCAGCTTGCGGAGGATGTTGGTCTTGATGCCGAAGTCGTAGGCGACCACGTGGAAGCGTTCGGGCGTATCTTTGACGCCGACGACTTCCGTCGGTTCAATGGAGCGCTCGCCGCGGTCCCAGACATAGGGGTGCTGCGTAGTGACCACCTTCGCCAAATCTGTCCCGTCCATTTTGCGGATGGCGCGGGCTTTGGCGACTAGCTTTTCTGGATCGCGCTCAAGCGTGGAAACGACCCCGCGCATGGCCCCGTTGTCGCGCAAATGTCGCACTAGGGCACGGGTGTCGATTTCCCCGAGGACGGGAACTTTGTGGTGCTCGAGATATTCTTCGGCGACCTGCTCCGAGCGCCAGTTGGAACTGACTTTGGAGAACTCGCGGACGATCAGGCCTTCAATATAAGGGCGCGTAGACTCCGCGTCGTCTGCATTGGTGCCGTAGTTTCCGATTTGCGGGTTGGTTAAAACGACGATCTGGCCGGTATAGGAAGGGTCGGTGAAGATTTCCTGATATCCGGTAAGGGAGGTATTAAAAACAACTTCGCCGTAACTTTCGCCCTTAGCGCCGTAGCCTTTGCCTCGGAAGATGCGGCCATCTTCGAGGGCAAGGATTGCTTGCATTCCCGCTCCCGCGTTTGGATTTTACAGATTTTACCATCTGCGGGAGGGAGCGCCAAGTTAGTTACGGGTGAAATTTTCGATGGAGCTAAGTGGCTTTCTAGCGCGGCTTGCGCGTTGGGGCGGTGGTCACGCCCAGTTGCAGCAGCTTTTCTTTCGCCTGCGCGGCTTCCGGCGCGCGAGGGAAGCGCTGGATCAGGGCTTGCAGCTCGGCAATGGCGGCGTCTTTCTGGCCCAGTTCGGCGAAGCTGTAGCCTTTTTTCAGGTGTGCGGCAGCGACTTTATTGCCGCTAGGGAAATTTTCCAGGACTTTGTCGTAGTCTTTAGCGGCCTGAGCGTAGTTGCCTTGCTTAAACTCCACTTCCGCCAGATAGAAGCTGGCGTTCCCGGCCAGATCGGTGTTGGGATAAAACTTCAGGTAGTCGTTGAATTCCTGTGTCGCCAGGTCAGCCTTTCCGGCGTTGTAGTCGCGGAGGCCGTTGTTGTAGAGTACGTCCGGCGGTGGGGCTTGTTGTTGCTGTTGTGCGGCTTGTGCAACCTGCGCGGTTTGCGCCGTTTGGGCGGCTAGGGTCTGCTGGGAGGCTTGCAGGTCGTCCAACTGCTTGGAGACTTTCCCGAGGCGGGCCTTGAGCTCGTCGATGCTGTCATTTAGCGACTGAATCTGCCCGGCAAACTGGTCGACACGCGAAGCACCGTCTGTGTTCTGTTTCTGAACCGACGTCTGGAGCTTGTCGATCGAGGCCGCAATCTTGTTCACGGCGTCGGTATTCTGCTCGACCAGGCTTCGCATCACACCCATGCGCTCGTCGAAGGAGCGCTGCATGCTGGTCATTTGTTCCTGCATGATTTGCACTTGCGTCTGGAGCTGGAGGATTTCCTTGCTCACACCCCAAGCTGGAGCTGCGGCGAGAAGGCTTGCGCCAAGAACTAAGACTGCAAATTTGTTTTTCATCATGAAAGCCCAACCTCACAAAAAATCTGTCATCCTGAGCGGAGCGATGGATCTCCGCAAACTCAACTAAACTGCGCTCTCGCAAGCTTTCTCACCGTGTAGCTTCCCGGTGAGAAAGCTTGCGAAAGTATCGCGATGCCAGCATCCGAGGGATCCATCGCTCCGCTCAGGATGACAGCCTAAGAAACGCTACCGCTGATACACAAAATGCCCACGCCGATTCTGCTGCCAGCACTCTTCAGTATGCTCCGAGCAAAACGGTTTTTCTTTCCCGTAGCTGATGGTGCGAATGCGATCCGTCGGAATTCCCGCCTGAATCAGCGCCGATTTCACAGCATTGGCGCGATTGTCGCCCAGTGCCAGGTTGTATTCAGTCGATCCGCGCTCGTCGCAGTGGCCTTCCACGGAAAACCGTATGCCAGGATGCGCCGCCAGGAACTGCGCCGTTGCCGTCACGCTGCTCTGCTGCGCCGGGCTCACGTCGTATTTGTCGTAATCAAAATAGATGTCCTTCACGCTCTGGTTGAACAACTGTTCTTCGGTGAGCGAAGCGGTCGTGTCTGTAGGGGGCGGCGGAGGCGGCGCAGCCGTCACCGTCACGCGCGCTGTGGCTTCCTGCGAGCCACCAGAACCTTTGGCGACCAAACGGTACGTAGTGGAATCGTTTGGCGTCACTTGTCGCGACCCCGTCGGATTCACCGGTCCCACGCCATCAATTTGCACATCGGTGGCGTTGGTCGTTTCCCATGTCAGAGTTGTAGCCTCGCCCTTCTGCACGGAATTCGGGTTCGCAGTGAGAGAAGCAGTCGGCGACGGTGGGGGCGGCGTAGGCGGTGGCGGAACGGGCAGCGGTTTCTTGGAGCAAGCGCCCAACAGCAGCGCTCCTCCCAGAGCCAGGACCGAGATGAAGCGGCTAACGTTTTTCACGGCATCCTCCAAATAGAACTATAAAGTGTACGGACCCTAAAAGAAGTTCAGAACAGCTCACTTCCAGCTCCAGTTCGCCTGCGTGTTGCCCCCGCTTGTAGTGAGCTGCTTCGCATTGCTGCCATCGGCCAGCATGGTCCAAAGCTGTTCGCTACCCGAGCGCGTGGATTGGAAAACAAGGTGCCGCCCATCCGGCGACCAGGAAGGGAAGTCGTTGCGTCCGCCGTCGTGCGTGAGCTGCACCCACTGTTTGCTGACGATGTCCATAATGTAGATATCCTGCGCGCCCGGGGCACCCGGACCGTACTTGCGCATCCAGGAAAATGCTAAGAACTGCCCGTTGGGCGACCACGCCGGAGAAACTGCATAACCTTGGTCGGTCATGCGCTGTGGGTTGGTGCCATCGGCTTCCATGGTGAAGACTTGTGGCAAGCCGCTGCGCCCGCTAACGAAGGCAATCTGCGATCCGGTTTTCGGATTCCATGAAGGAGAAACGTCCGGCCCGCGAGAGGTCGTTACACGCTTCAGGTTGCGGCCCGAACTATCGGATACGTAGAGTTCCGGGTCGCCACTTTGCGAAGATGAAAACGCGATACGGCTGCCATCCGGCGCCCAGGCAGGCGAGACGTTGGTTCCACCAAAGCGAGGAAACGTAACGGTGCGGTTGAGTTCCAGCGAGAACATCTGCAGCTGCCATCCGGCCGCGCTGGTAACTGACGAGAACGCGATGCGGCTGTTGTCGGGAGAAATTCTCGGTGAAAGCGAAATAGACCCAAGATTGGTCACAGCGCGCTGGTTCGCACCGTCGTAGTCCATCATCCAAACTTCTTTATGCCCGCTGCGCGCGCTGATGAAAACGATCTGGCTCTCGGCGATGCCCGGAATTCCTCCGCCTAGCCGGAAGATGATTTCATCGGCAAATTTGTGGGCAGTCGCGCGGGCAGCATCGGCGGTGGCTTTGTCTTGATACTGCTTGGCCAGCACTTGCGCGGACTGCGGATTCTTCACATCATCCAGCCAGCCCTGCACGGTCATTGTCTCGGCAGTAATGCCCAGGCTGCCGAAGGCCAACATGGACGCGCTCGGTGGCGGCGCACTCCATTCCGCAAACTTCACGTCGCCCGGCGAAGCGGGAGTATGCAGCGGATGAAAGCTCTTCGAAACCATGTCGAAGATGCCAGCATTGTCGAGATCGTTTTCGAGGGTATCGTTGAAAGCCTTAAGCAGCGCCACATTGCGCGGATCGGCAGTCGACCCTTTGAAGTCAGCCGCAGCCAGCCGTACCTTGTCCACGCCCAGGCCCGTGCCCGTGCGAATCCAGTCTTGCTGGGAATGCGACGGCACGCTGGCCGTGACCACAAGCACAATCAGAGCGAAAATAAATTTAAAAATATTCTTCATTTACTTTTTCCAATCAAACCAGAACTCCACCGAAACCCGATTCCCCGCATAGTCCGCAGGCAACGGCCCAAACGTATCAATCCTCTGCAACGCCCGCACCGCTGAGATATCCAACGACGGCACCCCACTCGACTGCTCTACTTGTATATTCGATGGCTCGCCGCCGCGCGAGATATCAAACGACACATACACTCGCCGCCCTTCTCGCACCGCGGGATCGACCTCATACTTCAGCCAATTTTCTGAAACCTTCCGCTGCACCACGCTGACGTAATAAGCATAACGGCTGCCAAAATCTCCCGCACCGCCGCTGAACGACATGCCGCCCTGACCGCCGGTGGCGCTAAACGTCGCCGCCGGGCCGCCCTCTCCGAACGGTACCTGGTTACTTGGTTGCGGTTCCGGCTCGCGGGGTTTCACCGTCGAGTTAACGGGCTTGGCAACTTTCTTCTTTGTGTCTTTATCGGGAATGGCAACCGCATCCGGTTCCTGCGTCTGTGCCACAGGCTGCGACTGCGAAAGTCCTTTCGACTCCACCACCAATACACTTTGCGATTGCGTAGCATTCGACGGCAGCGGCAGCGAACTCACCAGTGTTGCGCTCATCGCATCCCCGCCGCCTCCGGTGCCCCACATTGGTCCCCGAGCGCCGTGGAAGAAAATGCCGTAGACCACAAGCACTCCCACCAATCCCGCATGCAATGCCACCGATGCGAAGATCGGTCTGCGCCACTCCGCGTGCTCGAAAAAGATTTCAGCGTTGGCCGCCATGCGACTCCAGGGGCTGCGTCACGATGCTCACGCTGCCAATGCCCGATTGCTTCACCGCATCCATCACCGTGGCGAATGCCCCGAACGGCACATTCTCATCGGCGCGCACAAACACCGAATAATTTCTAGGATCGCGTACTCTCTGCCGCAGCTTCGCGCCAATCTCATTGATGTTGATGGCGTCATTGCCCAGAAAGACGCGCTGCTGCTTGTCGATCGAGATCACCAGCCGCTCCTCAGTAATCTCTTTCACCGACTTCGTCTTGGGCACGCTCACGTCAATCCCGGATTGCAGCACTGGAGCCGTCACCATAAAGATCACCAGCAAAACGAGTACGACATCCACCAGAGGAGTAATGTTGATGTCCGCCAGCGAACTCATCGTGCGCCCGTTGGTGCTGGTGAAGGCCATTAGTCGTGCGCCCCAGTGCGCTGCGTGGGTTGCTGAGAAGACTGGGTGCTTTCCACCGTGTTGAGAAATTCCATGGCAAAGTCATCGCTGCGCGCCGCGAATTCGCGGATCGTATGCGTCAGCAGGTTGTAGGCGATCACGGCGGGAATCGCGGCCGCTAAACCAGCAGCCGTAGTCACCAAAGCCTCGGAAATACCCGGCGCGACAGCCCGCAACGTCGCCGCCCCAGCCGTGCCCAGCCCATGGAAAGCGTCAATAATGCCCCAGACGGTTCCAAACAACCCAATAAACGGCGTCACCGCTGCCGTAATCGCCAGCCACGGCAGGCTGCGCTCAAAGCGCGTTACTTCCTCCGACGCGGCGATCTGCATGGCGCGCTGAATGGCTACTGTATTGTGTACGCCGCTCGTCGACTGCCGCTTGTACTCTTCGTATCCATTATGGAACACGCCGACGAGAGGACTGGGCCGAAACTGCTCCTCCACAGCCTGCATGTCCCCGAGCCGTTGCGCCTTGCGGAAAGCCCGCACAAATCGCCCACTTTGCACTTGCGCCTTGCGCAGCAGATTCCACTTGGAAACGATGATGGCCCAGGAAAGAATGCTAAAGGCGAGCAGAATGAAAAGAACGGTCTTGGCGACCGCTCCACTCTGCGAAATCATGTCCAAGATTTCGCCACCAACGAAAAAAGCGAGGGAATACGTTAAGGGCATCGTGTGTAGGGAAAGCTTGACCTGATTATAGGGCAACGCGATGGCCAAATTCGCTCACAAGGGCCGGCAGGAACCAGTGTGTAAACGCCCCATGTGGAAAGAGCCAGTGTGGCGCGGGCGCCCCCGCCCGCGAGGTCTAGCATTTTATGCGTAACATACAGATAAATACGGTGGAGGATTCATGGCAAACACACAGACACTGATCGCTCAGGCCTACTCTGCTTTTAACCAGCGCAACGTTGACTGCGCCCTGGCGCTCATGAGTAAGAACGTCAGCTGGCCCAAGGCATCGGAAGGTGGTCGTGTGGTTGGGAAAGAAGAGATTCGTGCCTACTGGACCCGTCAGTGGCAGGAGTTTGATCCTCATGTGGAACCGATCGAAGTGATCGACCGCGAAGGGGGCAAGACGGATGTCAAGGTTCGCCAGCTCGTGAAGAGCCTCGGTGGCGACGTTCTTTCGGATAGCGAGGTGTGGCACGTTTATACCATCGCGAATGGTCTCATCGAACGCATGGACCTCCAGGAAAGCGAAGCGAACTCGGCGCAAGCCCCATCCGCCGCATTTTCCATGCACTGACAAAAACTGAGGACATCCATGACAAGTAAAAGCCAAGAGGAGACGGAGGTCTCCTGGCACTTGGAGAAGTCGGGTCTCGGAAGTGTAGCGGTGAAGTTAGCGAACGGCGGGGTGCCCCAGGTTCGCGCCGTACTTTGGCGCTAACCTGGGTCGAGAAACAGTCTTGCGGAGCAAGGATCTTGGGTGGAGATCTACCCAGTCCGCGTTCTAGAACTCCCAGTTTTCCTCATTCTTCCACAAGAATCTTCCACAACCGACAGCTTTTGCACAGATTTCGGTGCAAATTCGCTTTCACTCCTACCACGCCTCTGTTATCTGTGAAATGAGGTGGCCAAGCATGACATTCAACACCGGGGCGTTTTGCGAACACAATATAAGGGTCTAGGCTCTTGACAGGCACCATTTGTGGGTGTAGGTTCTCACCTAGCAAGCTATATTCTGGCCGTACTTGCTTAGATTTGCAGTCTCTCCCCACCTGCAGTCCCTGCTCGCTCGACCAAATCTCGACAATCAGAATTTGGAGGGAATGTCATGGCGAAAAACCATTGCAATGAAGGCCTGGACGCCCGCTGCCGCGATAACGACGGCACGATTCGAGAGAAGCGCGGAGACACGCTAGTTCGAACCCTTCGCCAAACCTACGGCGAAGACTTCGCGTCTGGCTTTCGGAGTGACGCGAAACTTGAAACCATTCGAGAGCGAACCGGTAAATCATTGTCCGAGCTTGTGCGAAGCAAGAAGAGGTGAGGAGGATTGCATGGCAAAGAAGGACGAACACAACGTGAACGGGAGTGGGCGAGTGAAGTTTCGCTATGCCGATACTGATCGTTACTTTGATCTGGATGTAGACGGAATAAAGAATGAAGCGGGTGTCGTAGACGGACTCAAATCAATTGCAAACGCGCTTGCGGGCCGTACGTTAGCTACGACCGCGCCTAAGCCAGCCTTAGTCGCGAAGTCAAATCCCGGAGGCGTGGTCGTCTTATCTGCCACTCCAACAGAAGCAGAAGTACAAAATGCGGACGAACGGGGCGCAGAAAACGACATCGTGGAGACTGATACCACTAACGGCAATGGCGTTCCGAAGCTCAGGAAGAAGTATGCGCCAAAGGCCCCCACATTCTTGAGCGCTCTTGATCTAAGCAAAGCTACTTTTGCGCTGCAGGATTTTGTAGCGACCAAGAACACAACGGAGATGATGGATAAGTACACGGTCGTCGCCACCTGGTTCAAGGAGCAGATGGGGTTGGAGGAGATCACCGCAGATCATATCTTTACCGTGTTCCGGGTGATGAGTTGGCAAATCCCGGATGACCCAGTTCAGCCACTTCGGGATCTTAAGAGCAAGAAGCAGTTCTTCGACAAGGGCGAGAGCGTCGGCGGTTACAAGATTACTTTCTTGGGAACAAACTACGTTTCAAAGATGGGATCTAAACAGTGAGCGCCGAGGACGACCTCAAGGCTTTCATAGCTGACATCTCCGGCTTCGACAATAAGGGCCACGCAGACAGAATTCGAATGTTTGCGTGGCTCCAGCATTTTCTCCGTAAGAAGTCTCGCTTTGCCACAGGTGACATCAACTGGTGTTACAAGGTTCTGTCGTCAGAACCGAGCAACACCAGCCAATATTTGAAGGATATGGAAGGTAAAGAGCTTCTAAGAGACAAAAGCGGATACTATGCTGAAGCGAAATTCTTAGCTAAATACAACAAAGTTTACGGCACACATGAAATCACACTGAATGTGCGTCAACAAGTGAAAGACCTGATCAACCAAGTTCCAGATGTCGCTGAATAAGGACATCATGAAGGAGGCTGAGATATGCCTTCGTCACGATGCCGGTAGGGCGACGATCGTAATGGTGTGGAACGTCGCGTTCTTTCACTTGTGTCAGTACATTCTGAAACATCACTTGGGCGGATTCAACTCTAGAATGCCGGCCAGATACCCCAAGAAATGGAAGGTGACTGACCTTCCAGTCATCCAGAAATACGATGATTTCGGCGACGAAATGTCCGAGCGAGAAGTCATTGAGGTCTGCAATTCGGCTGGAGTTATCAACGGTGATGTGTACAAAATCCTCGTTGAAAAACTTGGAAAGCGGAACTCCGCAGCGCATCCTTCAACAGTTCGCGTAGGGCAACTTCAGGCCGAAGCGTTCATTGACGAATTGGTTAAGAACGTAATCCTCACACTTCCTAACTGAGCGCCCACAGAGCCATCAGGGGAAATTTGCGCGGATGGCCGGGTGCCCCAGGTTCGCGCCGCACTTTGGCGCTAACCTGGGCAGTCGCTGACACCGGATGGCCCCCGCGCGGACTGTCCCCTATTATTCCTATTATTGAGTCAGAATGGACCGGGCGGGTGGCCGACCATTCCAGTCGATTTTGATCTCCATTCCACAACCAGAATCTCGGGAACGACACACCTGACGGCCCGCAAGTATTCAGAACGCGCTACTCTGCGGCGGCTTCCTTGATCCGTGTCTTAAGTGAAGAATTTCGATTACCTTCCGATCCTCGTGGCATCGGTAGTAAACCAGAATCGGGCTATGCACCAGTTTGCGCACGCGCGACCGCTTCTGAATGGTGTGGCCCATGCGCGGGAAGCGGACGAGCAAGCTAACGTGGTCGAGCGATGATTTGCCAAAGAATGACCTGCCAAATCGGGAAGCCGCCTCGGGGTCGTCGGCAGCAATGTGGCCAACAATCTCGGCGAGGTTGTTCAGCGCTTCTTGCGAGTAGAGGAGGCTGTAATCCACTTGGGTAGAAGTTTGCGGACCTCTTCAGCGGGCATGGTGCGTCCAGCTTTGGCGTCGGCGATGCCTCTGTCGATGGCAGCCAAGGTTTCTTCGTCTTCGTCGTCGTCAAGCGGGCGCGCCGAAGGTGCCGCTTGGGATGGGTGCGCTTTCGCCATGAGGTAATGCTAGGCGGATCAAATGCCGGAATCAACTAAATAGATAATTGGGCACGGAAAAACTTGGCACAGACGGAACCTCCCTCCAAGTGTGGGGGCACACGAGACGTACCCCGCTTTTCGCTAGCGATGCACCACCCGACATTTTCTATTTCAACTGCCGAATCCGCTCTTGCAGGAATTGCCGCTCTGGTTCCTGTTGGGTCAGCGCCAGAGCTTTCTCATACGAAGCACGAGCCTCAGCCGTCCTGCCGAGCCTGCGATACATATCCGCGCGGGCTGAATGCGCCAGGTAATAATTTGCCAATTCGCCATGTTCCAACACCGCGTCGATATGCGTCAGATTGCGGCAATCCCATGCTATCCTTCGGCCAGTAACCCTAACGGCAGGTGAACTCTGTGCTGGTTGAACTGCGCCTGGAAAACTACGCGGTCATTGATAACGTGGTGGTGGAGTTCGCCTCCGGGCTGAACCTGCTGACGGGTGAAACTGGGGCGGGGAAGTCGATTCTGATTGATGCCCTGGCGCTACTGCTCGGTGAGCGCGCGTCGTCCGATGTCATCCGCTCCGGCGCGGAGAAGGCTGTCGTGGCGGCTGTTTGGGAATTGGAATCCAGCGCTGCCAGGAAGGTTTCCGAAGTCCTTTCGGAAAACGGCCTCGATCATGGCGAGGACGGTGAAGGCGACTCCTTGATTCTCCGCCGCGAAGTTGCTGCCGGAGGCAAGGGTAGGATCTTCGTTAATAACCAACCTGCAACGGTAACTACTTTGAAACGTCTGGCGCCGCATCTGGCCACTATTCACGCCCAAAACGAAACCCTGCTTTCGTTCGACGCGGCCTCACGCCTTCAACTCCTCGATACCTTCGCCGCCAGCAAGACGGAAGCCACCGCCCAAGCCTATGCCGCCTGGAAAACCATTGGCGACCGCATCGCCGAACTCGAACGCGACGAACAGGATCGCTTGCGGCTGTTAGACCTGTGGAGCTTTCAGGCCCGCGAAATTGACGACGCCCGCCTCAAACCGCAGGAAGACGAGC
>JAYTQD010000076.1:0-13625 GCA_043746935.1 Acidobacteriaceae bacterium
TTTCGGTGCGGTCTTTTCGACGCGGGCTTTTTCGGCGCGATCAACGCATTCTCCGCGGAAGAGGCGGTCGTCTACGCGCGATAGCCGTTTCTCCATGCCCTTCTTCAGCAAAGGGAAGTGGCGAATCTCCAATAAGTGCTCGGCTACGAACCAGACGGGTTTCTCCGTCGTCATCCAATCTTTTGCATCAAAATATTTCAAATTGAACGCCACGGAGAATCTGCGCAGCGTGCGCTCACGGCGCAGGTTGAAGTAGCCGTGGAAGTAGCTCATGGCGAGCTCGCGCAGGGTGCGGTAGACGGGGTCGCGTCCGCGGCAGCCGGTGTAGTTGGACTTGGCGACAGAGCCCCAGTGGCCATCTTGTTGGTAGATGGCGATGACGTGGTCGGTATCGTGTTCGGCTTCGAGGTCAAAAATTAAGGGCGGGTAGCCGTTGGCGCGCAGAGCCGCAGCGGCGAAAAGGGCGCCCTCGTAGCAGTGAGCGGAATTCTCTGCCAAGACTTTTCGGGGGGACCAGGCGGTGTCGGCTACGTGGTAGGGCATTTTGTCGAGGGCGCTCTGGATGCCGAGCGGGGTTTTGAGGCTGCGGAGTTTGCGGAGCTCGGCGGGGGTGAAGGTGCTGAGGGGAGAGAAGTTGGGTTTCCTCATGCCTGTCAATCTATCCGTTGCAACCAATACTCAGGCCGCCTGCTTCCGTGCGCGACAGCCCAGATGGTGATAGCTGATTCGTCCGCCGAGTAGATGACGACGAAAGGAAATTTCCAGAGGAGGAACTGCCTGGTGTTGTTCCCGCGGATGGGCCAGCGCTCAGGGGCGTCACAAATGGCATTGGCGGCGCGCTCTAACTCTTCCATGAAGTCCAGCGCAGCTTTACGGCTGCGTTTCTGGTACCAAGCAACCGCACTCTTCACGTCAGTTGCGGCGCCTTCGTGATAGTGAACTTGCTTAGCGCTCATTCACCATGGCCAGCAGCTCACGACGCAGATGTTGCCAGGGAACCGTCACTGCCTTGCCAGCTTTTAAGTCCGCCACGCGGCGCGAAACTTCGTTGTCCCACGCTTCTTGCACCGATGCTTCTTGCACGGATACGCTACCTGTTTCCAGGCTGTCCAGCAGAGTATTGGCAAGAGCGGAACGCTCCTCGGCGGGAAGAGCGAGTGCCAGTCTGAGAAGGTCGGACACGTTCGGGCTCATTTTTCGATTGTAACCGGTGTTTACCGTTTAGCCAACGTCCTTCTAAGGTTTCCGTGGCGCGAGCATGGCAGCGAGTTCGGCAGGCGTGTCTACGAGAACATCACCAGGCGTTTCCAGCAGCGTGTGCGGAGCAAAGCCATAGGTTACGCCACAGGTCCAGGTTCCTGCGGCGCGTCCGGTGAGGATGTCGACGGCGGAGTCTCCGATCATGACCGCTTCGTCGGGTTGCACACGGGTCTCTGCCAGAATCGTGTTGATGCCGAGCGGGTCGGGCTTTTTGGTTGCGAAGCTGTTGCCGCCGTAGATGCTGACGAATTTTGCGCCAAGCCCGAGAGCGTCCACAATCGCACGCGACGGATTGACCGGTTTGTTGGTGAGCACGGACATCACCCGGCAGGTGCCATTAGCGCGTTGTAGCATCTCCAGGGCTTCGGGAATGCCGGGGTAGAGATGCGTGTAGTCGAGCTTGTGCTCGCGGTAGTAGGAGAGGAAAAGCTCCAGGCCGCGTTGTAGGAGTGCTTCATCCGCGGTATCGCCCAGGGCGCGGCGGACGAGAGCCGGAGCGCCATCGCCAACCATTGCAGCTATTTCGTCGGATGGGAGTTCGGTGCGCCCCAGGGAATGCAGCGCGGCGTTGACGGAGTTCACCAAATCCTGACGTGAGTCGATGAGCGTGCCGTCCAGGTCAAAAATTAGGAGCTTGATTTGCTGGGAGGGAATCGAGCGGTGGATGTGCATTCCTGTAGGCGGCGCTCTCCGGGGAAAGAACTACCAGTATATTCTCAACCCCCACTCAGCGGTTACAATGACTAGTTTGCAATCATACCGGTGCTTGCGGAGAGGTTGAATGCCCGTTACGAAGACTGAGCCCAAAACCGAACCACTTACTGGGCAGGCGACGGCTGTCCGGGAAAAATCGTATGAAGGTTTGACGCCGCAGCAACTGGTGGAGGCGTATCGGTTCATGTATATGTCGCGGCGCGTGGACGACCGCGAAATTCTTCTCAAGCGGCAACAGAAAGTTTATTTCCAGATTTCCGGCGCGGGACATGAGGCCCTGAGTGTGGCCGCAGGCTTGGCTCTGAAGCCGGCGTACGACTGGTTTTATCCGTACTACCGCGACCGAGGACTCTGCCTGGCTTTGGGTGCGACGCCATACGAAATGCTGCTTGGCGCTGTGGGTGCGGCGGATGATCCTGGGTCCGGCGGACGGCAGATGCCTTCGCATTGGGCCTTCAAGCATTTAAATGTGGTATCGCAATCGTCGTGTACCGGAACTCAGGTGTTGCAGGCTGTGGGTTGCGCTGAAGCCGGGCGCTATTTCACCCGCTTCCCGAACTCCGCGAAGAAGAGTGAAGGCGACTATCGCGAATTCAAAGACGTGATGTTCCACGGCGACGAGGTTGTGTATGTTTCGCTGGGAGATGGGACGACGAGCCAAGGTGAGTTTTGGGAGTCGATGAACGCCGCAGCTCTGATGAAACTGCCGCTGCTGGTTTGCGTGCAGGATAATGAGTATGCCATTTCGGTCCCCGTGGAAGCGCAGACGGCCGGAGGCAATATTTCCAAGCTGGTGGCGAATTTTCCGAATTTCCATTTTGACGAATTTGATGGAACCGACGTGATTGCCAGTTTTGCGGCGCTGCACAGGGCGATTGATCACATTCGCTCGGGACAGGGACCGGCCTTTTTGCATGGGCATGTAACGCGTCCCTACTCACATTCGCTATCCGACGACGAAAAGCTGTATCGCTCGGCCGCTGAGTTGACGGACGAGGTGGCGCGCGATCCGCTGTCGCGGCATCGGCGGTTTTTGATTGAGGAAGGCATTCTCGATGAAGCGGGGGTTCTTGCCATCGAGAAAATTGTGGACAAGGATATTCAGCAATCGGCGGATCGGGCGCTGGTTGCGCCGTTGCCAAAGCTGGAGTCGATTACCGACTGGGTGTACTCGCCGGATCTTGATCCGGAGTCGCCTGCGTTTGATCGACAGCCTGCGGCTTTGAAGCAGGGAACGGAAGAGGCGGTAAAAAAGGCGAGCACGCCAAAAACCATGGCAGACCTCATCAACCACACGCTGCGCGATGAGATGAAGCATGACGAGCGCGTGCTCATTTTTGGCGAGGACGTGGCCGATTGTTCCCGCGAAGAGTATTTGACGAAGAAGATGGTGAAGGGTAAGGGCGGAGTCTTCAAGCTTACGCATGGTTTGCAGATGGATTTTGGGCCGGACCGCGTGTTCAATTCGCCCTTGGCCGAAGCCAGCATCGTGGGGCGGGCCGTGGGTATGGCTACGCGCGGGCTCAAGCCGGTCGTGGAGATTCAGTTTTTCGACTATATTTGGCCGGCCATGATGCAGATTCGCAACGAGCTTTCGGTGATGCGTTGGCGGTCGTCGAATGCGTTTTCGAGTCCGCTGGTGATCCGCGTGGCGATTGGCGGTTATCTGACTGGGGGCGCCATCTATCACTCGCAGTGCGGCGAGAGCATGTTCACGCACACGCCGGGATTGCGGGTGGTGTTCCCGTCGAATGCGTTGGACGCTGTGGGCTTGCTGCGCACGGCGATTCGCTGCGACGATCCTGTATTATTTCTGGAACACAAGCGCCTGTACCGCGAAACCTTTGGCCGCGCACCGTATCCTGGCGCGGACTTCATGGTGCCGTTTGGCAAGGCGAGGATCGTTCATTCAGGCGATGATCTGACGGTCATCACCTACGGCGCGGTGGTGCCGCGGGCCTTGCAGGCGATCAATAAGCTCGAACGCGAGAACGGCATTCACGCCGAGTTGCTTGACTTGCGCTCGCTCAGTCCCTATGACTGGGACAGCATCAAAGCGTCGGTTGGCAAGACCAACCGCGTGCTGGTGGCCTACGAAGACAGCTTGAGCTGGGGCTACGGGGCTGAGATTGCCGCGCGGATCGCAGACGAGCTGTTTGAGAGCCTGGATGCCCCCGTACGCCGCGTGGCAGCGACAGATACATTCGTAGCCTATCAGCCGCTGTTGGAGGACGCGATTTTGCCGCAGCCGGACGACATCTACAAAGCCATGCTGGCACTGGCGGAATATTAGATTTCGCCGTCCGCAGTCTCGGAAACGACCTCGTCGTACCTTTGAATCATCCTCGTCGTAATAGTACGTGGCGTAGTATCGAATCGTTTTGAGTTTCCCAAAAACGGCCCGTTAGTCGTCGTCCGGATCGGTGGGCGGGGTTTTGTCTTTCAGGAAGAACGCCGCGCCAATTTTTGCCTGGACGATTCCGAACGGCCGCGGCGCTTGCGTCAGGTTAAAGAATGAGGTCAAGTCGGTGGTTGCGCGCGCATCCGCAAACGTCAGCATGCCTTCCTGGATGCCGAAGTTGTGTTCCATGAACCGGACTAGGCTGCCGAAGTCGTGGCGGGAATTGTCCACCAGATGAACCGGCGTATAGGCGGAGACGGCGATGAGGGGAACACGGAAGCCAAGCTGGTAGCCTCCTTGGGGCGCGGCCAGCCGGGTGGGCGGAACGTGGTCGTACCAGCCGCCCCAGTCGTCCCAAACGATGAGAATGGCGGTGGCGTCGTTGGAGTTGTTGGCCCAGTAGTCGCATTTGTGGTTGCTCGCCGTCCAGCTATTGCCAAGCGCGTTGACGATTGATGCCACCCACGAAGGGCCACCGCCGGTGTTGATCAAAGCGTGGTCGGAGTTTTGACCGCTGGGGATGACCCAGGTGACCTGCCGCAGGTTGCAGTTGGCGATGTCCGTGAGCACGTGGGCTGCATTCAGGTCGACGTTGGCCTTCCAATCCGCACCCGTGCAGGTGGCCCCGCTGGCCATGCAGATGTGCTGAATTGCGTTGGGTGCCGTCCAGATGGAGTTGGCACCAGGAGAATAGTAATGCCACGTAATGCTCCTGGGCTGGAGCAGGTCCGCGACGGTATTGTGCTCAAAACACGGGAAGATTTGGTTGCTTCGGTTTTCCGTTCCGGTGGGGTCGATCAACTGCACCAGGCGGGTGGAACTGGCAATGCATCCTGCCCCGGCGCCCTTGCCGGAGATGTTTTCCGCCGCGAAGGTTCCCGCATGGTCGGCTGCCAGACTCGGGGCCGAAGTTCCTCCAAAAATGAACTGGTGTGCCGGGAAACTAGGGCCCTGGTTGGTTTGAAACATGGCGTTAGCCCATCCGTACTGGCTCGCGAGCTGGAGATAGGAATTTAGGGTGCCCGTGGCATTGTCGACGTAGGCAAACTGCGGCTTGGCCGGGCAAATGCCCGTGCAAGCCACCTTGGTAGCGCCATCCATGCGGCAGTTGCCGGCGGCGTTCTGGTCGCACTGCACCACCCAGGAGTGATGGGTGTGACCCAGGTCGTACTTGCTAGCCAGGGCTACCGGGGAAGGTTGCGTGACGCCCCGAGGGGAGGCATTGTCGAGCCAATTCCTGGTTTGAATGTTGTACTGGTTGCCTGTAGGTGTGGTGCTGCACGAGGTGCTGGTGCCAAACGGAGGTGCGCACAGGCCCTGGAAGAGGTTGTCCGGGGTTCGGTTCTCCTGGACAATGACGACGATGTGACCAAAATTTCGAATTTGCGCCTGTAGAAGGGCTGCGCTGGCTAGAAAAAACAAGACGAGTGTCTTTGCGGCGCATTTCACAGGATTCCCCGTTTCAATGATTCTTAGGATGTGGTTTGCTTCCCTTGGAGTGGACCATCTTCCAGGGCAAATGGAGATTACATTAGCTCTAGTAGACCCCACACTCGTAGGTCAGTCAAGTAAAGGTTGTGCTAAATCCTTTACTTGTTCATCTTTTAGAAGAGCGGCGGAGGGGAAGGTTGCAAATGGCGGTAAAGGTCATTTCCTGGGCGGAACTCTTGGTCTGGCGTTTCCACTGCATGAATAAATCGGCGTAAGTTGCTGTTATATAAGCGCTTGCATCAATGCCAAGGCGACGGGCTGTGGCGTCGATCCAGGTGGCAGGGCCTTCAATCTCGGCTATGTCGCCGAGTGGAGTTTGATCTAGAACAACGTGGCCATGTCCGTCGGACCATTCGGCGCGGAACTTTTCGTAGACGAAAGTGGAGCGAAAGCCTAAAGAGGCCAGGATGGCCGCGAGAGCGGTTCCGTCGGCCACTGGGGTTTCGGTCTCGACGCGGCTTTTGTGCGGTCCGGCAGAGCCTTTGGCTTTGTGAGTTAAGGTCCAGATCTTGCCGTACTTGCGCAAACGCAGCAGCTCGCCGCGCTTGCGGAGAATTTGCCCGGGTAGGTCGTACAAGGTGTTGTGTTCATGCCTGCGAGGAGTCACGCAGCGAAAGCCCGTGGCTCGAAGCTTGCGCTGGAGAGCCTTCAGGTTCTCGATCCAAAACTTGATTTCGATTTCTTTATGTTGAGGCATAGCCGCGGAGACAGGTGTTAGGGTGAAACGGTGATCATCGAGCGAAGGTCGGCAGCTTGACCAGGTCATCGTGCGGTGGAGCTTCTACGGGGAAGCCTGCTTTGCGCCATGCCGCTAGGCCGCCGACGATGACGAATGCGTTGAACCCTCGTTCTCGGAGTAAGTGCGCCACCCGGGCGCTCGTCGCTTCGCGCTGTCAAGTACAGTACAGATAAATGTGCTTGTCGCGCGGCAAGTTATCCATCTCTTCGTCTAAATTGTTAGGTTCAATGCGAATGGAGCCGTGAATCCGGTTCGCGTCCGCATCGTAGTAACCGTGGCTGCGCACGTCCGCGATAATCATGCGGTCACGCTCGTCGGAATGAAAGAGCTGGGCCAGTTCCCCCACGTCAATCCGCGGCACGATGCGGTAGACCCGCTGTTGCCGGTAAGCCCAAATGCGGTAGGCGAAGTAGGCAATCGCCGCCACGAACAACAGGATCTCGAACGTGTGCGACGCGAGTGCTAGCCCGTGGGTGATGGAGCGCATGAAATCGCTGAAAAGAAGCCCAGCACCGCCATAGGCCACGATGTAGAGCAACGCGCCGCCAAAATCGTAGCGAAGGAACTTTTCGGGTGCCATTTTCATGCTGCCCGCCAAAGGCGGTGCCATTGTGTTTAGTCCGGGCACAAACTTAGCAATCAAAAGGGTGGCCTTCCCGCGTTTATAAAACGATTCCGCGGAACGCAGGATGCAGGTTTCCGGATTCATGGAAACGCGGCATAAAAACCCCAACAGTGCCCATCCTGAAACGCGGCCGACGAAGAACATGATCGTATCGCCGGCGACCATGGCGACTACTGAAACCAATAGAGCCATCCACGGGTTCATGGCGTGAACGGCGCAGGCCGCTCCGGCAGCGAGAAGAGCCAGCGCTGCGGGAACGGGGACGCCAATCGCCTCCAGGAAGACGATTACGACCAGAACTGAGTATCCGTGACGCGCGAAAAGGCTGAGGAATTGGTCCATAAACAGCAACTGTTAACTTTGAATCTTAATAGATGCCGGAGAGTTGAGGAAGAATCAGATATAGCTGGTTCAAGACTATTTCTCGCGCGAAACTACGAAGTCCGGCGCCCAGAGTAGAGCGCGTTTGATCTCCGAATCCTGGAAGGTGTCAATTGCCTTGCGGGCCGATTCTGCGTACTCGGCGGCGCGGTCGTGCGCGGCTTCGATGGAGTCGTAATTGTGCAGGACTTCCAGGATTTGCTCGTGGGTTACGCCATTGAAAGCACGGTTTCGCAGAACTGTTTCTATCAAGGTATGTTCCGCCGGGGTGCAGCGCTCCAGTGCATGAATTACGGCCATCGTCGCCTTGCCCTCGCGCAGGTCGCTGGCAACGGGTTTGCCCAGGACGCTTTCGGAGGCCGTTAGGTCTAATACATCGTCGACGATCTGGAAGGCCATGCCGAGGTCGCGGCCATATTGTGCGACTTTTTCTTCTTCCGCCGGAGTTGCGCCGCCCAGGATTGCGCCCATCCGCATGCAGACGGAGAACAAACAAGCGGTCTTGCGGTAGATCAAGTCAAAATTCTCGGCCAGAGAGATGCACAGGCCCAGCTTTTCCATCTGTAGCAGTTCGCCCTCGACCATTTGCTGGGTGAGTTCGATGAGGGCATCTAAGATCCGAAGATTCCGCTCTTGCAGGGCGATGCGGAAAGACTGCATGTAGAGCCAGTCTCCGGCCAGCACGCACTTGGAATTGCCCCATTGCGTATTGGCCGCCGGACGTCCGCGGCGGGTTTGGGCTTCGTCGATAATGTCATCGTGGACTAGCGTGGCGGTGTGGATGATTTCGACTACCGCGCCCAGACGGACAGCGCCGCAGCCTTCGTAATTGAACAGCTTGGCTGCGAGCAACAGCAGTACCGGGCGAATGCGTTTGCCACCGCCGCCTCGCAGGTATTCGCCAATTTCGGTGATTGCCGCCACGTTGGAAACGGTGTCCCGCCCAAACTCGCGCTCGATGGCGGCGAGGTCGTCCCGCAGCAGCTCGAACACTTCTTTTCCGTTGGTGGCGATGGTGGTATTCACTGGGCTAGTTGGTGCGAAAATTCACGAACTGCAAGTCTATCCCGAAATCTTTCTGCCGGACGGCCGCGATCACGCCTTGGAGCGTATCCCGGTCCTTGCCGCTGACGCGGACCAAGTCGCCTTGGATCGAAGCTTGGACTTTATGTTTCGCGTCTTTGATGAACCTCACGATGTCTTTTGCTTTTTCCACTGGGACGCCCTGCTGAAGCGTCACCTTCTGCCGCACGGTGGCGCCCGCGGCGGGTTCCAGCGCACCGTACGACAAGCTCTTCAGCGAGATGCCACGCTTCACCAGTTTGGCCTGCAACACGTCGTTGATGGCTTTCAGCTTGTATTCATCAGCTGAGTGCAACGTCAGCGTCTCTTTGTTGTCGAACTCGATCAAAGACTTCGAGTCTTTTAGGTCAAAGCGGGTCACGATTTCCTTCATGGCTTGCGCAATGGCGTTGCTTACTTCCGTTAATTCCGACTTGCTTACAATGTCAAAGCTATTATCTGGCACGGCTTGATCCTTTAGATTTCTGTAGTTTGCCCTTGGATTCACCCTCCAAGGCTAACCTGCTCTGCGCTTTTCGTGAAGGGAAAAGAAACGGCGAAAGTTTTCTGAGGTTCGTTGGCCGATGTCTTCAGGGGAGAGGCCACGCAGTTCCGCGATTTGGCGCGCCACTTCGACGACATAGGCTGGCTCGTTGCGTTTGCCGCGATAGGGAATTGGCGCCAGGAACGGCGAATCGGTCTCGATCAGCATTCGGTCGAGTGGGACAACTTTGGCAGCGTCGCGAATTGGCTGGGCTTTGGGGAATGTGATGTTGCCGGCGAAGGAAATCATGAAACCCAGGTCGAGGGCGCGGCGCATGTGGTCCAGCGTGCCTGTAAAGCAATGGATGATGCCTCCGAGGCCAGTGGATTTCCACTGCTCGCCGATCATTGTGAGGGTGTCGTCCCAGGCATTTTCCGTGTTGTCGGTGGGGCGGCAGTGGATGATGATGGGCAGTTTGGCGGCGCGGGCGAGTTCCATTTGCTTCGCGAAAACCGATTTCTGGACTTCGCGCGGGGAGTGGTCGTAGAAATAATCGAGGCCAATTTCGCCCCAGCCGATGGTTTTCGGGTGACGCGCGAGAGCCGCAAGCTCGTCGAAATCGGTCGGTTGCGCGAGTTGCGCTTCGTGCGGATGGATGCCGACGGTGGCAAAAACTCCTTCGTGGTCGTTGGCAATTTGAATAGCGCAATCGAGTGAACCCGGACCGGTGCCGCTACCGATGAGAAGCATGGTCTCGACTCCGGCGTCGCGCGCACGAGTCAAAACCTCGCGGCGGTCTTCCGCGAATCGTTCTCCGTCGAGATGGGCATGGGAGTCTGTATACATTGAGTTAGGAATAATTTATAAAGTTTTACTTTAGCCTCGCTCCAATGGGCACATCTTCCAAGAATCCCGCTAAAACCGGCTTTCCACCTTCGAGCGATGCGGCCACAATCATGCCGTTGGATTCCAGTCCACGCATTTTTCGTGGCGCGAGATTGGCGACGATGACGACTTTTCGTCCGACGAGAGAGTCTGGATCATAGGCTTCGGCAATGCCCGCGAGAATCTGCCGGACTTCGGTGCCGATATCCACTTCGAGGCGGAGGAGCTTGTCCGCGTTCTTGACGCGCTCCGCGACTTTTACCAGGCCGACGCGCAGTTCGATTTTGGCGAAGTCGTCGATGGTGATCTTGGGATCTGCCATTGTTGCCGGTGCTGCGATGAGGGCGGGTGCTGAAGCAATAGGCGCTGTCGCATCTGGCGTAATCGCTGCTGGTGCCGTCGTTGTTACTGGTTCCGCTGCGACCGGAGTTCGCCGCTCTTCTTCCATTGCGTGCATCCTTTCAATTGCGGTCTTGTCAGCGCGCGGAAATACCGCCTCGACTTTGCCGAGCTGCGTACCCGCTTGCAGTTGTCCCCATGCCAAATCGCCGAGAAGCAAGCTGCGAATATCGCCGAGGCCGAGTTGCGTCCAAATGCGCGTGGTGGAATCCGGGATCACAGCATGGGCTAGCGCGGTAACAATGCGCAGAGCTTCCGCGCTGGTGTAGAGAATGGTTGCCAGACGTGTCTTGCTGGCATCGTCCGTCTTTTCGCCCAAACTCCACGGCGCGTTTTCCACGATGTACTTATCGACGCTGCCCACCAAAGACCATGCCACTTCGAGCGCACGCGAAAATTGGAAGTCGTCAAACAGCTTGCCAAACTCCGCGATCACTTGCTGCGCGTGGTCAGCAATGGCTTTTTCAGCAGGTGTGACCGGCCCGCTCGCGGGGACTACGCCGCCGCAGTAGCGCGTGATCATGGTCAGCGTGCGGCTGGCGAGATTGCCGAGGCCATTGGCCAAATCGGCGTTGTAGCGCTGCACCAGCGCGTCAAACGAAAACGATCCATCCTGTCCAAATACGATCTCGCGCAGCAGGAAGTAGCGCAGCGCATCGTTGCCCAGTACGTCAAGAATCGTTTCCGAGCGCACGATGTTGCCGCGCGACTTCGACATTTTGCTTTCTTCAAACAGCAGCCAGCCATGAGCGACAATCGATTTCGGCAGAGGCAGATCCGCAGCCATTAGAAACGCTGGCCAGTAGACGCAATGGAAGCGAACGATCTCCTTGCCGATCATGTGTACGTCAGCGGGCCAGTATTTGTCGTAGCGAGAAGTATCGTTCGAACCGTAGCCGAGCGCCGTAATGTAGTTCACCAGCGCATCCAGCCAAACGTAGATCACATGCGAAGGGTCTTCCGGAACCGGGATGCCCCACTTTACGGTCGAGCGGCTGATGGAAAGATCCCTAAGGCCGCTTTTGACGAATGACATTACTTCATTGCGTCTCGTCTCGGGACGAATGAATTCGGGATGCTCGGTGATGTAGGCGATCAGTTTGTCTTGGAACGCCGAGAGTTTAAAAAAATAATTCTCTTCCTTCACCGTTTCCGTGGGCCGTTTGCACTCGGGGCAGGGAGCGCCCGCGCCCACGGCGTCCACGTACATCTCATCGAAGACGCAGTATTGGCCTTCGTAGCTGTCTTTGTAGATGAATCCTTTGTCGCGCAACTGCCGGAACAGCACCTGCATGCTGCTCTTGTGGCGCGGCTCGGTGGTGCGGATGTAATCGTCGTTCGTGATGCCCATCCGCTTCCACAGACCTTGAAACGCCGCCGAAACCTCATCGGTGAGTTGTTGTGGCGGAATGCCCGCGGCCTGCGCGGCACGCTCAATTTTCTGGCCGTGTTCGTCAGTCCCGGTGAGAAAAAACGTATCGATGCCCAACTGACGCTTGCGGCGGGCGATGGCGTCGCACGCAATGGTCGTATAGGCGTGGCCGATATGGGGCCGCGCATTTACGTAGTAAATCGGCGTCGTAATGTAGAACTTCGGCATGGATTCTGGCAGTTGGTATAACGCGACGGATGCCTGTCGAGCACAGCGGAACAGCTCAATCCTTCATCATAGGGAACGTGAGACGGAGGCGTCAAACTTCGAGGCTATTCACGGCCAAAACAGTCCCGTCGCGGACCGTTTGTTACAATCGCATTTCTCATGCATCCGTGAGTTGACAACGTGCGAGGAGATTCTTGTACCGACATCTGCAACGCGATTTAGCCGTCCACGTGCGCGAGTTTTTGCGCCGCCAGTATGATCTTGAGCTTGCGAGTATCTCCATCGAACAGCCTCCGAACGTGGAGCTTGGCGAGTACGCACTTCCGTTGGCGTTTGAACTTGCCAAGAAGCTGCGCAAGGCTCCGAAGAAGATTGCCGAGGAAATTGCCACCGGTCTTGGAGCACTTCCGGATATTGAGCGAATCGAAGTGGCGGGAGCAGGGTACATCAACATCCGTGTGAACCGCGCAAAGTTAGCGGCTGCGGTTGCCGCTGATCAGAAACCTCCGGTGGAAATTCCGGCAGGCAAGGTTCTCGTCGAGCACACCAGCATCAATCCCAATAAGGCTGCGCACGTCGGGCACCTGCGCAATGCCATTCTTGGCGATACGTTCGTGCGTTTACTGCGAGCCGCGGGACGCTCCGTCGATGTGCAGAACTATATCGACAACACCGGCGTGCAAGTCGCGGATGTGATCGTCGGATTCCTGCATATTGAGAAGAAGTCACCCGCCGAAATCGAAGCGCTCACGAAAGCGCCAAGGTTCGACTATTACTGCTGGGATCTCTATGCCCGTGTCGCGCAGTGGTACGAAGTGAGCTTGGAAAATCGCAATCGCCGGGCTGAGGTTCTGCATGATCTCGAGGTTGGCGGCAATGAGACTGCGGCAATTGCCGAACTAGTTGCTACCGCCGTGTTGCGCCGTCATCTCGAAACCATGGACAGGCTCGACATTCAATACGACTTTCTCCCACGAGAGAGTGAAATTCTGCATCTACATTTTTGGGCGGCGGCGTTTGAGAGATTGAAAGACGAGGGCGTCCTCTCTTTCGAAAACGACGGCAAGAACAAGGGATGTTGGGTGATGCGCCGCGCCGGCTCCGCGCCCAAAGAGCACGCTGCGGCGGCTGCTGTGGCTACCGTGGAGGGCATGCCGGAAGACCCAATCGCCTCTCCGACTGAAATCGCCGAAGACGACCAAAAAGTCATCGTTCGCTCCAACGGCACAGTCGGCTACGTCGGCAAAGACATCGCGTACCATATGTGGAAATTCGGCTTGCTGGGCAAAGACTTCGCCTACCGGAAATTCCACCACTACACGAGTGGCCAGGATTGTTGGATTTCCGCCATGGAAGGCGAGTCCAACCATCCGCACTTCGGCGATGTTGCTGAAATTTACAACGTCATCGACGACCGCCAATCCGAAGCGCAAAACACGGTTATTGATGCGCTACGAGGCCTCGGCCACGGAGGCAAGGCGGATCACTATACCCATTTCTCCTATGCCATGGTTGCCCTGACGCCGCGCTGTGCGGAGGAGCTTGGCTACCAGCTTTCCGACGAGGACAAAGGACGTTCTTACA
>JAYTQD010000077.1:0-1923 GCA_043746935.1 Acidobacteriaceae bacterium
CTGGGCTTTTGTGGCGTTGAAGCTGCGTCCCGTCAGCAGCAAATCTCGCACCACAGCATTGCCCAAATCCCGCTTCAGCCGCGGGATTCCGCCGAATCCTGGAATCAGCCCTAAGCGCAGTTCCGGGAAACAAAATCGGGCCATCTTGTCCGCGACGATCAAATCGCAAACCAGCGCCAACTCGAAACCACCGCCAAACGTAACCCCATGAACCGCGGCAATGGTCGTCAGGGGCGAAGCATCCAGCTGGTTGAACACGGCGTGAATGCGCTCTAGAAAATCCCGCACACCTAACACTGCGTCTTCCTTTCGCATTCGTTGGGCACCCTCAAACAGCTCCCGAAGATCGGCTCCCGCACAAAATCCGGCAGGTATCGTGCTATGCAAGATCAGAGCGTGAGACACAGCGGTTAAATCATCTAACGCCGCAGCGAAACGTTCCAGCTCTCCTAAAGTGAGCGAACCGATTTCATTGCACGGCTCCCGGTGCAGCGCCAGCTCGATGACGCCGTCCTTCCACTCCCACGATAAGGCTTGTCCGTGAAATTGCTTCATGTTAGCTAGCCACCCGGGCACGCGTTTCGTACATGTCCGCAATCTCGTCCTGAAATCGTGCTGCGATGACATCGCGTTTCAGCTTGCCATTAGCGGTGAGCAAACCGCTTTCGATGGAAAATGCCTCCTGGCAGATATGAAACGCACGAACTTGCTTGTAGTGTGGCAGGTCCAGATTCACCGCGTCCAGCGCGGTCTGGACTGCTTCTCGGGAAACCGGGCCACTGACCAGCACCGAAAGAAATCCGCGTCCGTTGCCAACGATCACCACCTGCTGTGCACCGGAAATCTGTTGCACGAGCTTAGCCTCGATTGGCTCCGGGGCCACATTGTGCCCAGAGCTTAGAATGACAAGATTCTTGAG
This sequence comes from Acidobacteriaceae bacterium, assembly GCA_043746935.1. GTDB lineage: Bacteria > Acidobacteriota > Terriglobia > Terriglobales > Acidobacteriaceae > JANXUC01. The sequence goes on from JAYTQD010000077.1 coordinate 920, forward strand.
CCTCCCGGTCACTTTCCAGTTGCCCGCGCTGTTGACTTCGCCTTGATCCCCGGTATGGAACCAACCTTCGCGCAGAACCGCCGCCATCTCTTCCGGGCGATTCCAATACCCGGCAAAAATGTTCGGCCCGCGCACCTGAATCTCCTGGTTCTCGCCGAGCCGCATCTCCACTCCCAGGACCACCGGGCCCACGCGACCGATTTCCACATTCCGGGGATCATCCAACGTGCAAATTGCTGTAGTCTCCGTCAACCCATACACTTGCAGGACGGGCACGCCCAGCATTTGAAAATACCTCTGTGTTTCCGCAGTCAGCGGCGCCGAACCACAGATGAGAGCTCGAATACCCGGTCCCAGCATTCTCTTCCGAATCTCCGGAAACACCAGCCAATTCGCCAGCCACAACCAAAAACCTTCCCGGGCTGTCGAGCTCACCTCTGGGCTTCCCTGCCGGCCTAGTGTCGCCTGTTGCGCGTTGGAATAGATCTTTCTCACCACGCCACCCTTGCGCGACATTTCGTCATCGACCGCGCGTCGCATGCGTTCGAGCAGCGCTGGAACGTTGAGAACATAGTCGGGCGAACTATTTCGCAGCTCCGTAGCCAGACGGTTCAGGTCTGTATTCAGAGTCAGCAAGTTTCCCCGCAGCAAGCTTGTCTGCAGAAGAATCCATGACCCAGCAAAGCAAAATGGCAAGTAGTGAAACACGCGGTCCTGCCAAGCCCGACCCTCCATCAGCAGATCCAGCCGGGAGGAGGTGCAGCCTAACATATGAGTGACATTGCCGACCGTCAACACCACGCCCTTGGCGACACCCGACGTTCCTGAGGTATAGATGATCGTCATCGGGTCTGAATCTTTCAGAAGAAGCGGAGGGGCACTGGCTTTCGGTTCAAGTAGCGGGATGACAAACATCTCGTCCAACAGCATGGTTTTCGGCAGCGAGCGACACGCGTCTCGCATGGCAGCACTTAAAATCGACGTGCCACAGACCAAAAGCGTCG
>JAYTQD010000078.1:0-13583 GCA_043746935.1 Acidobacteriaceae bacterium
GCATCGGTTCGCTCACCTACATGAACTACGGACTGGCAGACAGAGTAACGGTTGGGTTGATTCCAACATTCGGCTTTAACCGTGTCAGCAACGGTCCGAGCAGCTCCAGGGTCCAACTCGGAGATGTCACCGCGCAGGCGCAATACCGGCTCACGAAGTTCCAGGAAGGCAGTTGGGTTCCGACAACCTCCTTCAATTTGCAGGAAACGTTTCCAACCGGAAAGTATGATCGGCTGGGCAACCGTCCGAGCGACGGCTTTGGCAGCGGAGCCTATACAATGACGGTATCGCTCTACTCGCAGACATACTTCTGGCTGCCGAATCGGCGCATTTTGCGTGCGCGCTGCGATCTGTCGCAGGCATTTTCCAATACCGTAAATGTACAAGACGTCAGCGTCTACGGCACTAGTGCGGGGTTTCGGGGTCACGCCAAACCCGGCAATTCTTTCTTTGTTGATCTGGCTGGGGAATACAGCATGACGCGGCGATGGGCATTGGCTCTGGATGTCACATACCGCCATAACAACAACACCCTCGTGACGGGAGCGAGTGTTCTAGATTCCAACATTCGTCTGAACTCTGGTTCGAGCGACGCGTTTGGTTTCGCTCCGGCCATCGAATATAACTGGAAACCCAGCCTGGGCTTGCTGCTCGGGACGCGCATGATTCCGTCCAGCCACAATACGTCGGCAACGATCACGCCAGCGGTGGGAATCAACATCGTTCACTGATATACGGACGTTTAGCTATCCTTGCGGTACAGCAGCGAGCGCATGGCTTGCCTGCGAGCTTCGTTCACTTCTTTCAACGAACTCCGCTCCTCGGCATCCATGTTGCGCTTTTTGGGGTCTGCTGCCTCGGACTCGCTGCACTCCGGACAGCGGTTGGCGAAGCCGGGTTTGTCCGGTTTTAGCTCGAACTCCTCGCCGCAGGCGGCGCAGGTTTTGATCGGGAATGGCATCTTCGTTTCATGATACGACGCCCGCGATGCTCCAGGAAAGTGGGTCGTGGCAAACTCGTTCCTCGCTGCTCCAAAAGCGCAAACCGTTGCACATTTTGGGAATTCCCGTGTGTCCTGATGGGGCAAAACGGGGGGGACCCCCCTGCCGGAAATCCGTCACAGAATTGTAAATTCCGGTGCCCACCCCCTCTGCTTTTTTCGGGTTTGATGAGGGTAAGGCTGCTTGGAGCTTGGCGCGGGTTTGCCGAGAAAGAACCTAGAACTTCGCCACGGCCAGATACTTCTGTTCGGCGCCGTACTCCACCGCGCGGGCTTGCACGGTCTGCACGAGTTGGCGAATTTGCTCTCGGCCGTCTTTGGTCATATCCGCGAACTGAATGGCCCAGCCTGCTCCGGGACGCGCGCGTACCGTTTTCCCTTGCACCGTGACGTTCCCGCCTTCCCAAACGGTGAGCTTAACCAGAGTTCCCATGCCGACAAATGCTCCGGACTCCATAAAACATCCTCCGGTGCTGACGTTCACGACCGTACCCATTACCGGAACATCGCTTCCTTCAACCTGCAACTCCGCGGGAAGGCAGCACTTCACGCGCGACGAACGGCGCATCTCCTTGACTCCGGACGACTGTTTGTCTTTTTCGGCATACATTTTGCGGTCGGCCTTTTCGAGCAGGCGTTCGGCATCCGCCGCGTCGTCAGGATAGGTGGCATAGCCGATGTCGACCGACATTACATCTTCCCCGGTTACATCAATTCCGACCTGCTTGGCAATATCGCGCAACTGGGTGGTACGCGTCTTCGTCGCCTCTTCGGGCATCTCGGGGGCTATCACCACAAATTCGTCTCCGCTCATGCGCGCCACGTGATCGTATTTGCGGCAAGTGGCTTGCAGTCTTTCCGCAAAGACGCGCAGCACGTGGTTCCCCTGCTCCGAGCCAAAGCGTTCATTGATTTGCTTAAAGCCACGCAGATCGCACACCATTACCGTGAGACGGCTGTTGTCGCGCTCGCAGCGCGCCAACTCGCGATCCAATTGCAGAAAGAGTGACCGGGCGTTGGGCAATCCTGTCAGATAATCCGTTGTCGAAGTGCTCTCGGCTTGCTGGAACTTCAGCGCATTTTCCACGGCGAGCCCTGTCTTCGAGGTAACTGCCAGCAGTACGCGCAAGTTTTCTGACGTGAACGTCGAGGCTTCGAGCCGGTACAGAGCCAGCACCCCCACGACGCCTTTCATTCCCAGCAACGGTGCGGCTAGCGCTGACTTTAGCCTTGTGATATTGGCTGGATCTTTGGTAGCCCCCGGTTCCACAGATGGATTGCCGTTCACGATGACTTTCTGATTTTGAGCGACCCACCCGCACAGACCTTCGCCGAGCGGAATCTGCAACGACGCCAGTGAGCGGAAGTCTTCACCGTTCACATACTCCGGGATCAGCTTTTCCCCGCGCAGAACATAAACCGCCATCGCGTCGTAGGGGATCAGATTCTTGAGCTTGACGGAAAGGACGGACAAAGTCTCGCTCAAGCTTAGAGATGCGCCCAGATCCCGGCTCAAATCAAAAAGCGACTGTGCTTCCTGCCTCGCCGAAGAAATCAGGTCGAGCACATCGCCCTCTTGCCGAGTGGCCGCAGGCGCGTCCCATACCGCCAAACCGGCTGCCGGTTCCTGTCCGGTGGTCATGGTTTCGACAGGAACACCCTGCGCCGTGTAAGCCAAGGGTTTGCGCCGGACCATACCTTCCAACTCATTGAATCTACGTCGCAAAATCGCCGCTACGTTGGGATCAAAAGACGTTCCGGACTGTTCTTGCAACTTGGCAAGAACCTCATTCGCCGACATCCCTCGCCGATATTGCCGATCCGATGCCAACGCATCCACATAATCCACGGCGGAAAGGATACGAGCTCCAATCGGAATGTCCGTGCCTCGCAGTCCCTTTGGATATCCGGTTCCATCCCATTTTTCGTGGTGCGCGCGCACGATCGGAGCTACGGGGTAGGGAAATCCCACTCGCTCCAGAATCTCCGCACCCACGGTGGGGTGAATTTTGACCTTTTCGAACTCTTCCACGGACAGCTTGCCCGGTTTCGAAATAATGTACTCGGGTACGGCGAGCTTGCCGATGTCGTGCAGGAGCGAGGCGACCGACAAGGCCTGCATCTCTAACTGATTTAGTTTCATCTCCTTACCAACTTCAATACAGAAAATTTTCACTCGCTGTAAGTGGTCATGGGTGGTCTGGTCCTTGGCCTCAATGGTGAGCGCCAGCGCTTCCACCATGCGCATATGCACGTCGCCAAGCTCGTTCGTATGCTTCTTTTCCGCCTTCAACTGCCGGGTGCGTAGGGAGTAAGAATAGAGCACCAGCAGGAACGCGGGAATCAGCAGTACTGTCGTTTGCCAAGTCAACATTAGCTTTGAGCCTTTGAATCGCGGGAGCTCTTAGATGAGCTTCGTTCCTAAAACCTAACACGGCAGAGCCAAGTCCATACCCCCCCTCTAGGTTACGGTCGTTACCTGCTCCGTAAGTGATTGTTAAAGCTGGCCTTGCAGGGGGCCGGACGCCCCATATTTTGGATCGGGAACGGCTAAGAAAAATACCGTCTCAATATGAGTCAGCGCATGGCTCAGGCTCAATCTGGACGAATAGTTCTGGTTTGTGCGATGCTCAACAGCTGTGTCCACGTCTACCCAACTGCCTGAGGAAGAAGAACTTCTCGCCCAAACCATGCGCGCGCGCGATGGCGACCTGCGCGCCTTCGAAGGCCTGGTGCAGCTCTACCAGAAGCGCGTGGTGGCCAATTGCCGCCATATGACGCGTGATCCCAATGTGGCCGAAGACCTGGCGCAGGAGGTGTTCGTTAAGGCTTTCTTTGGTATTCGCCGTTTCGAGGGACGCTCGTCCTTCCGGCACTGGTTGCAGCGGATTAAGATCAATCATTGCCTCACGCACATCAAGAAGCGCTCCAGCGCCGGCGAGCAACTGGATATCGAAGACCCCGGCGTGCAGCAAGCCGAGGAGCTACAGGTGGTGCCCCAGGCGCAGCGCTTAGTCGAGCAGGGAAGTGACCGCGAAGCCATTCGTGAAGTCCTAGATACTTAGGGCCGATACACTGCGAATTCCCCTCGTGTTACGAGATATGGACGGTTTCTCCTACGAGGAGGTGGCGGATTCGCTTCGCATCAGCCTTTCCGCCACCAAGATGCGGATTAAGCGCGCGCGAGCGGAATTTCGCACTCGTTACGAAGCTTTACTGGATGCTCAGGCCGACATGGGTAAGGCGAGTTGAGCCCCAGCGAAGACAATGCGTCTGGCAATCCGCCTGAAAGTCTGGAAGAGAGCCCGCCCATTACGGTTCTCCACGATTTTGAGGAAGATGTCTCGACCGAGTTTGTGCCGCGACTACGGCGCCGGGTGCACCGCCGGATTTTTACCGGCCAAGTCACACAGTTTTCCTTTAACGTGCCGGGTATGCTGCTGCGCGAGTTTCTGCAAATGATTTTTGGATTCTTGCCGTCACATTCCTCCAAGCCCTCGACTCCAGGATCTGCTCCGCAAAAGGAAAATCGCCCATGATTGATCAACTTGTCACCGCTTTCCGCAATCTTTTCGATTCCTTCATCGCCGCCGCTCCCAAGGTTGCCATTGGGCTTGTTCTAATTGTCGTTGGCTGGCTTGTGGCCAAGGTTGTCGAAGTTGTGTTGCGCCAGATCCTGGTGCGCATCCGCTTCGACAGCTTGCTGGAACGTGCCGGGATTGATAAAACGCTGCATCGCATCGGTATCCGCCAGCAGCTTAATTTCCTGATTCCGCGGATTGTCTACTTCTTGTTGCTGCTTCTGCTGGCCCGCACCGGTTCCGATGCCATGGGACTGAGCGCGATCTCCAGTGCCATCGCTTCATTCTTTGATTACGTTCCCAACATTGTTGCCGCTTTGCTGCTGCTGATCCTGGGCACGACTGTCGGCCAGTTTGCTGGCGACATGGTCAAGGAATCCGCCGAGAGTGCCGGCATCAAGTTCGGCCAGACGCTGGGCCGCATCGTTTCTAGCCTGATCTTGTTCGTAGTCATGATCATGGCCATCTCCCAGTTGCGGATCGATACGGAGATGGTGCGCCTGGTCACGACGGTTCTGCTGGGTGGCGCGGCGCTGGCATTTGGATTGTCTTTCGGATTAGGAACGCGGGATCTGGTACGGAATCTGGTGGCGGGTTTCTACGCGCGTAAGGTTCTCGAAGTCGGGAAGAACGTCGAACTCGCGGGGCAGGAAGGCTCGCTGGTGGCGATTACCGCGACCCATATCATCCTGGAAAAGGATTCGCAGAGCGTCAGCATTGCGAATACTGTGTTTCTGGAGCAGGTGGCGAAGCAGTAGGGGCGGTTCCCGGATGCGTCTCCAATACGGCGCAGTTCTATGTGTACGGTTCGGACCTCGGCCTATTTCTTCTTTTTTGCCTTCGCTTTTTTCTTCAACAGCTTCGCTCTGCGTTCCATTTCTTCATCGGAATACATGGTTCCGCGGCAGTTCTTGGCTTTGCAGTGGCATAAGGACTCGTCGTCCATTTCGCCATCGTAGAGGTTGTAATCGTAGGTGAGCTCTTCGCCCGCCTTGATGTTGCGCAACGCAAAGATCCAAACCCGCCCGCCAATTTCATCCGGCTCGCAGTTGGGAGCGCAGGAGTGGTTAATGAACGCCGCGGTGCCCTCGCCATCGATCACATGCTTTTCGTCGTCCAAGCCAAAGAGGTAAGTGCGTACGGCGTTCTTGTATTTTTTGTTAGCCTCGGCCACGGTAAGCCTCGGCCCCGTGTACTCCACGATCTGAGTGCCTTTTTTGATCGGCGTTTTGGTGTAACAACCGGCGTTGTGGATGTTCGAGCGGCGAATGACGAGGCTCATAGTTTGAATGATTACCCTGTGTAGGAATTTGATGCGAAGCGACTGAGGAATTTACCCGCGTTCGAAGGCGTGTTTCTGGTCCAGCGCTGCCAGCGCGGATTCCTGCGCTGCTTCGAAAGTATCCGCATGTTCGAGCATGCCGTCGAGCGCTGTGGCCGAATCTCCTTCGACCTTCATCACGCCGCGAGCGCCCATTTGCTGTGCCAACTCCAGCAGCTTCTCGGGCGTAGTTCCCAGATACTGCGCGTCCACTGGATCAGCCATCAGCGCGGCTGCGCCACTGACTTTTCCCTGCCAGTAGACTTTCCGTAACAAGAACTCACAAATTTGCTCATCGCTCGCCGGGTGAAACGACCAGCGGTCGCGTTTGAAATCATAGTGACGGCTGGAGAAGGGAAGCGGAATTAACTTGGCAGACTTCAAGAACTCGATCTGATAGCGATCAATCTCTTTACGTAGCGCGTTTAGCGTCGGAGATTCCGCATCCTTCGGTTCCAGCGACGGCAGCACTCCCCGCACTGTCTGCGAAATATTAACAGCTACTTTCGCGTGCAGTTCCTTCCCCACCGGACGAATCTCCGAATGCAGCGTCCAAAAATCCGCGCCCGATGTGGAGGGATGATACGGCCACTCCAATTGAATCAACAGCGCCAGCCCCGAAATCGTTACGTAAACTTTCTGCCCGCTTCCATTCGCTGTCATTGACCAGTCAATCCTTCTCGTAATCTTCGATTCTCTATTGAACTACACAACCCCGACGCGCGCCTCAAAAAACGATTCCACGCTACCCAGAATTTCCGGTCCATTACGCGCCTCGTAAATCGCCTTCCGCAGCGCTGCTCCGCCGGGAACGCCATGAGTGAACCACGACGCGAACTGTTTCATCTTACCTTCCATCCCCGGCAACTCTTCCTCAATCAGCATCTGGAAGTAGGTTCGAATCATGGCGTAACGGTCCGCTTCCGCCGGTTCTGTGTAAGTTCCAGTCTCGGTGAACTGCGCAATTTGCCGGAAAATCCAGGGGTTCGCCGGAGCCATCCGCCCAATCATCACCGCGTCGCACCCGGTCTGCGCCACCATTGCCGCCGCATCTTCCGGAGAGCGAATATCCCCATTCCCAATCACTTTAATTTTAACGGCATCTTTCACCGCTGCAATCCATTCCCAGCGCGCATTCCCGCTATAGCCCTGCTCCCGCGTCCGCGCATGCAGAGCTACCGCGCACAGTCCGCACTGCTCCGCTAGTTTCGCCAGTTCCACGCAGACAATCTCGTCGTCACTCCACCCGGCGCGAAACTTCACGGTGAACGGAATTTTCACTGCGGCCCGCACCGTCTCAAAAATCTTGGCAATTAGCGGCAGGTCGCGCAGCAGCCCAGAGCCGCCGTTGCACTTCACAACTTTCTTCGCCGGACATCCCAGATTCAAATCGACCAAATCAAATCCCAGATCCTCGACCAGCTTCGCCGCCTCGCCCAGCACCGCCGGATTGCTGCCAAACAACTGCGCCGTGATGGGATGCTCATCTTCATAAAAATGCAGATACCGATCCCGCGCCTTCAGATCGCGCAGCACGCCATCCGCCGACGTAAACTCCGTCATAATCAATCCGCATCCGCCCAAATTGCGGATGAACCGCCGAAACACCGTATCCGTCACGCCCGCCATCGGAGCCAGCACGGTCGCCGGGCGAATCTCGACGCCACCCAAATTGAGCAAAGGAGCCACGGGCGTCCCCACCCGTTGGAGCAGCTCGTTAGGGTTCGAATTTTCCCAATATTTCCGCACCAGTTTCTATGCACCCAGCTCTATTCTAACGCTCACAAACAAAACCCCCGGCTTCCCGGGGGTTCGTGTAACGATTGGACCATCTCGCGCCAGAAGGCGCCGAAACTTACGGCTTGACTGCTTCTGCTGGCTTGCCGTACTTCCTGCGGAAGCGCTCCACGCGGCCCGCCGTATCCATCAGCTTCTGCTTGCCCGTAAAAAACGGATGGCACGCCGCACAAATTTCCACCGAAATATCGCTTTTTTGCGTCGACCGCGTCACAAAATGGTTGCCGCAGGCGCAATGTACGCGCCTCTCGCTGTACACCGGATGAATCGCTGCCTTCATAATCCGTCCCAACCCTTCCCTAGAATCTATCTATTTTAGCGGATTTCCACAGTCACGGCAAACTTACCCACTCTGTTAAGAATTGTCATTCCGAGCGTTGCGAGGAATCTGCTCTTGTTTTGACATGCAGCAAATGAAGATTCCCCATTTAAGATGAGCGAGTCGATCCAAGCGGGGGTCTCCGATGAACGTTAGTGGTCTGACCATTGGGGTTGTCTTGGGCGTTTCTCTGTTCCTCGTCCTTAAGGTGTGGTCGCTGCAATTCGCTTTTCTGGAAGGAACGCCACAGAAAGGCGGCAAGCCAGCAAGGCTGCACAGGATCAGATCGAGAAAGCGGTAGGTGGCGCTGAGGCCAGCGAGAGTGACTTGGCTCGATTTGTGCCTTAGAGACCTTGGCTGAAACAAAAATGGCAGAGCCGAAGCTCTGCCACTCTACCGCTAGTCCCTGGAGCCCTACTTCTTGTTGATGGCCTTCTTCAAATCCGCTCCCGGCGTGAACCGCGCCACCTTACGGGCGGCAATCTTGATGGTGGCACCCGTTTGCGGGTTGCGTCCGTTACGCGCCTTGCGCGACGCCACGGCGAATGTTCCAAATCCAATCAACGCCACGCGGTCGCCCTTTTTCAGAGCGCCGGTGATGCTTTCCACCGTGGTTTCAATCGCAGACGCGGCTTGAGTCTTGGTGAGCCCGCATCCCGCTGCTATTTTGTCAACCAAATCGCCTTTGTTCATCAGTGTCTCCTCACGAGAAGTAGTGGCTCTTGACGCCCGCAGGGGCGGCCAAAAACCCTGTAATAACAGCCATTCTCACCCCGATCCTCGGAATGTCAACTGTGAAAATCCGCGCCAAATAGCCCTTTTAGGCCATATGTCCCTATAAAACCCTATAAAACAGCGCCTTTTGTGCGGCTTTGAACATGTCTAGTTACACTACACGTTCGTGCCGCAGCGCTACGCACAAGTGGTGCCCGGCCCGTGTGGCGCGGGCGCCCTCGCCCGCGAACGCAGTCGAAATTCCGATTTCTAAGCGCTCCTCATAGTTTTTTCTCCATCTCTTCCCCGGCTTCCCACAGCTTTCCCCGTTCCTCCACAGCTTCTGCACAATTTCCCCAGACCCGCCCCTTGCGCTCCCGCTCCCAACGTTGCAAAGTGAAAGTAGATGAATTTGAAGTTAGCCAACTCGCCGCGTCCCGACGCCTGCCCTTTGTGCGACGGTACCGGATGGAAACCGATCACGCAAGGCAGCATCCGCCGCGTGACCCGCTGCGACTGCCGCCTGCATGCCCGCTCGCAATCCCTGCTCGATGCGGCCCGCATTCCCAAACGTTACGAACACTGCGAACTCGCCAACTTTGACCACGACGGTCCCCATGTTTCGCTTGCTGAAGGCCATTTGGACGCCTGTAACTACGCCAAAGAGTACCCGATTGAGACCAAGGGCCTGCTCATCATTGGCAAGATCGGGGTGGGCAAAACCCATCTTGCCGTCGGCATCATCAAGGAACTCATCCAGAGCAAAGGCGTCGCTTGCTTGTTCACCGACTACCGCGAGTTGCTCAAGCAAATCCAGAATTCGTACAACGCTTCCGTCCAGACCACCGAACTAGATGTTCTTCGGCCTGTATTTGAAGCAGAGATATTGGTTCTCGATGAGCTCGGAGCAGTCAAGCCCACCGAATGGGTATGGGATACGGTCGCCCTCATCCTCAACACCCGCTACAACCAGAACCGCACCACAATTATCACCACCAACTTTCCCAACGAGCCCGCCCGCGGCGCGGAAGCGGCTTACACAGATGGTGCGCGGGCACGCCGCGCTGTTGCAGAGGAAACCTTGGGTGATCGGATCACCGAACGGATGCGCTCCCGCCTCCACGAAATGTGCCGCGTATTAGAGCTCAAGGGCGCCGATTACCGCCAGACCATGAAGAGCGCCAGCTTCCGCTAAAACTCGCCAAGGCAAACCTACACAATGTTTCATTAAAAGAATTAAGCAAAATCTGCCATCCTAAGTGCGGCGGAAGGATTTCCGTGCTTCTAAGTCGCGATACAGCCGAAAGGTTTTCTTAACTCAAATCTTCCGAACGTGCCTTCCCGAAACGGTCTTCGGCAGCGCGCGCCGTGAGTTTGACAGCAAAAATACGGATAGAAGGGTTTTAGACGCGAGGTAACTTTGCTAGAATTAAAGATGCAGTTACTCACGAAGGGGATCACATGTCAAACTTAGTCGAGATACAGAACGAGTTACAAAGTAAGCGCAAGGAGTTACAGCACGAACTGAATCGCGTTGATGCCGCGATTACAGCTCTGGGTGGGCCGAGTGGTCACAGCGTCAAACCTGCCTCAGCTACTGATGGCGCCGGGCCGCGCCGCGTGCTTTCGCTCGGCGCCCGTCGCCGCATTGCCGCTGCGCAACGTGCCCGCTGGGCCAAAGTTCGCGCTCAGAAAAAAGGCACACCTGCTACTGCTGCCGCTAGTCCCAAACCGCGCCGCGTAATGTCGATTGGCGCTCGTCGCCGCATCGCCGCCGCGCAACGCGCCCGCTGGGCCAAGGTTCGCGCTCAAAAGAAAGCCGCCTAAGCCAGCCGGACTCGGCTTGTAATCGGCCTGCCCAGTAAGCAGTCGGGCAGGCATTCATAACTCTCTTCCCATGGCTACTTAGGACGGGTGCCCCGTCCTTGTCGCTTTTTTGCGACAGGGCGGGCAGGTGTAACTCTCGGCCTCAAATACTCCTCCACCTTCTCCACGCAAGTCTCCAGCCGCAAAGCGGTACGTACCACAAGCGTAGGCCGCCGAATTCCCTGAAACTGCGCTTTCACCTCGCGATACAACTCCGCATTGCGGTTCTCAGCAACATGCCGTCCACCAGCAGCGTCCGTCCGTAGCCGCCGCAGCGCAACTTTCTCCGAGCAAGTACACTCTATAATTCGCCAGGGCGTACTCACTCGCCGGCAAAAAGCCACCACCGCTTCCACTTGATATTTCTTGCTAAACGGACGCCCATCTAGAATCACAACGCGTTCAGGTTCGCACCGCAGTAGATACTCCGCTACTCGCAACATCAACTCCACAACGAAATCATCTTGCTCGGTGGAGTACTCAATCAACCGCCGGGGAAAGATGCTGGCGCGAATGAAATCCTTGTCCAGCACGACGCCTTCGACGCGCTGGGCCAGCGCTCGTGCCAGAGCGCTCTTACCCGTACCCGGCAACCCCGCCATCACCACAATCACAAAATGCCTGTGTGGAGCGGGCGCCCCCGCGCGCTGCCTTTAAGCTTGTGAAACTCACCCACCGGATGTCCCGTCCTTGTCGCGCACTTTGCGACAGAGCCTGCCCTGAGCAAGTCGAAGGGGCGGGAGGACGACACTCTTTTCCGTAGACCGCGATTAAGCAACCTTCTCACTCTCCCGCGTCACCGCGAAGCTCAGCTTGGCACCGTTGCTATCCACCAGGACATGATCTCCATGCAACACCTCTCCATCGAGGATCTTCATAGCCAGCGGATCCTGCACCAGCTTCTGAATAGCCCGTTTCATTGGACGCGCCCCATAGTTCGGGTCATATCCCTCGCGGAACAAAACTTCCTTGGCTGCGGCTGTCAGGTCCAGAGTAATCTTCCGGTCAGCCAGCAACTTCCGCACATCTTCCAAGCGTAAGTCCACAATCTTCACCAGTTGTGCCTGACCGAGTGGATTGAAAATCAAAATATCATCCACGCGATTCAGGAACTCCGGCTTAAAGTGCGTGCGTACCTGTTGCAAAATCGCACGATGGGCACTGGCAAGTTCGCTCGCTCGCCCCTCGTCGACACTTCCGTTCTTCTTCGACTCGCCGTTCTTCGTTCCACCGTTCTTGCCATTCGCCAGAAAACCAATCGGCGGATTAAAGTTCTGCAAGTGCTCCGAGCCAATATTCGAGGTCATGATGATGACCACGTTCTTGAAATCCACCGTGCGACCTTTGCCGTCGGTAAGCCGTCCATCGTCCATCACTTGTAACAAAATATTGAACGCATCGGGATGCGCTTTTTCGATCTCATCCAGCAGCAACACCGCATAAGGCCGGCGTCGTACTTGCTCCGTCAACTGCCCGCCTTCGTCATAGCCGACATATCCCGGAGGCGCGCCAATCAGCTTCGCCACCGCATGACGCTCCATGTACTCGGACATGTCAATGCGTAGCAGCGCCTTCTCGTCGTCAAACAAGTATTCCGCCAAAGCCCGCGCCAACTCCGTCTTGCCCACGCCCGTTGGTCCCAGGAACAGGAATGACCCAATCGGACGCTTCGGATCGCTGAGCCCCGCCCGCGAACGGCGAATGGCATTGGCCACATGCTCCAAAGCTTCATCTTGCCCGACCACTCGCAGCCGCAGCCGTTCCTCCATCTGCACCAGTTTCTTCATCTCGCCTTCCAACATTTTCGAAACCGGAATGCCAGTCCACCGCGACACGATGTGCGCCACGTCCTCCTCGTCCACTTGTTCTTTCAAGAGCTTTGTGGAACGTCCGCCCTCGGTTGCGGCTTTCTCCGTCAGCTTTTGCAGCTCTTCCTCGGTCTGCCGCAAAAGCCCATACCGAATCTCGGCAACCCGGGATAAATTTCCTTTACGCTCCTCCGTCTGTTCTTCCTGCTTGAGCTGCTCGATCTTTTCTTTGAGCTCGCGCGCCCGCGCAATTCCTTCCTTCTCCTGCTTCCAATGGGCTTTCAGAGCATTGGATTGCTCGCGCACCTCCGCCAACTCCTTTTCAATCACTTCCAGCCGCTCGATGGAGTTCCGGTCATCTTCTTTTTTCAAAGCCTGTCGCTCAATCTCCAAGTGCGTCGCCTTGCGCTCCAACTGATCAATCTCCGTAGGCAGGGAATCAATCTGAATACGCAGTGACGCGCCAGCTTCATCAATCAGATCAATCGCTTTGTCCGGCAAAAATCGGTCGGCAATATATCTGTGAGCCAGGGTCGCCGCCGCCACAATCGCCGAGTCTTTAATACGAATACCGTGATGCACCTCGTAGCGCTCCTTCAATCCGCGCAGGATCGCAATCGTATCCTCCACATTCGGTTCGCCCACATAGACAATCTGGAACCTCCGCTCCAGTGCCGTATCTTTCTCGATGTGTTTGCGATATTCGTTCAAGGTGGTCGCGCCAATCGCCCGCAACTCGCCCCGCGCCAAGGCCGGCTTCAACATGTTCGCCGCATCAATCGCGCCCTCCGACGCGCCCGCCCCAACTATCGTGTGTAACTCGTCGATGAACAGAACAATCTTGCCTTCCGCGTCCTCGATTTCCTTCAACACAGCTTTCAGCCGATCTTCGAACTCTCCCCGGAATTTCGCCCCGGCCAGCATCGCGCCCAGGTCGAGCGACACCACGCGCTTGTTCCGCAAAACTTCGGGCACATCGCCCGACACAATGCGCTGCGCCAATCCCTCAACAATCGCCGTCTTCCCCACGCCCGGCTCGCCAATCAGCACAGGGTTGTTCTTCGTTCTCCGCGACAGCACCTGCACCACGCGCCGAATCTCTTCATCGCGCCCAATCACCGGGTCCAGCTTTCCCTTGCGCGCCAGTTCCGTCAGATCGCGCGAATACCGCTCCAGC
>JAYTQD010000079.1:0-1911 GCA_043746935.1 Acidobacteriaceae bacterium
GACGCGCTGCACCGAATACGCCCGCGAAAAGGTGTTTGGCATCGACTTCGACGAGAAGAGCGTCCGCGTTGCCCGTTGCCTGAACCTCATCGCCGGAGACGGCGAGACGAACATCCTGCACCTAAACGCCCTCGACTGGAAGAAATGGGACGAGACGACGAAGCAGGAAGACTGGTCTGACACCTACCACGAAGGGTGGAAGAAACTGCGAAAGCTTCAGGCAAACAAAGGCGACTTCCGAAACTTCCAGTTCGATGTGCTCATGGCCAATCCCCCGTTCGCGGGCGACATCAAGCAGACCGACATGCTTGCGCCTTACGACCTGGCTCATAAGCTCAATAAGGACGGTTCGCTTGGTCGGCTGGAAAGCGCGGTCGGGCGCGATCTGCTGTTCATTGAGCGCAATCTCGACTTTCTCAAGCCCGGTGGACGCATGGCGGTGGTGCTACCGCAAGGGCGGTTCAATAACAGTAGCGACCAGCGCGTCCGCGAGTTCATCGTCGAACGCTGCCGCATCCTCGCCGTCGTCGGCCTACATTCAAATACCTTCAAGCCGCACACCGGCACCAAGACCAGCGTCATCTTTATGCAGAAGTGGAACGACGATCCAAAAGCCGGGCCGTTGTGCAAAAAGGTGGGCGACTACAACATATTCTTCGCAACGCAGCGGAAGGAGAGCAAGGATACCGGCGGCGACAAAATCATCGCGACTGGCAAGGACGGGAAGTTCCTTCGCGACACGCACGGGCATTGGGTTGTGCAGCATGACCTCTTTAGCCATGATGGACTGACCGACGAAGGTATCGCCGAAGGCTTCGCGGAGTTCGCAAAGAAAGAGAAACTAAGTTTTTTCGTCTAAGCCCCTTCAATGCGGCGCGCTACGCGCGCCTGTTGGGGGGCTGGAATGCGTGGTAATTCCATTTAGTGCCCTCAATGATGAGAAGCGTTACGAAGCAGAATTCTTCCGGAAGCGCTTCCTACAGGAAGATGCTGCGCTAGTCCGATTGGAGCGTCCACAGCTTGGGAGTTTTGCCAACGTAACGGATGGTCCACACGGCTATCATGTGGTAGATGATGCTTCGCCAATCGCGATGCTTACTGCAAAATGTGCTTCGAATTGGTTCGCAGACCGGGTTAATGCAGACTGCATCGCAAAGTGGATAGATGATGAAAATAGCCGCTCACGACTCCGTAACCGGGACGTAATTCTCTCAACGCGGGGCACGGTAGGGATGTGTGCGTTGGTGGTGCCGGAAGCGTTGCCCGCAAACCTTGACCAAGATGTTGCCCGGGTTAGCTGGGACGACCATTCCGAGTTCATTCCAGAATTTGTGGTTGGATATCTCAACTCCCGCTTTGGCCAAGATCACATGGCTCGATACGCCAGCGGAATGGTGCAACAGGGACTTTCACTTTCAAAGGTTCGAGACATCCCAATACCCAGGCTCGGTAACAAATTGCAAAAGGCAGTGTCGCAGTGCGTAAACGATGCATTGCGCACAAGGAACCATGCAGCCCTGAACTTAACAAAGGCGGAGAATGAAATCATTGTGGCCATTGGGCTCCGCGACTGGCATCCGCTGGAACCAGTTACCTACGCGGCAAAGGCTTCCGAAGCGCAGTCCGCCAACCGCATCGACGCTGAGTATTTCCATCCTGCGAAAAAGGCGTTCCTCGACCGTCTTCGGTCCCTTCCCGGGAAACCGCTCGGCACCCACTACCATTCCGTCCGTGAGATGTTTGACCCGAAGGTTGCCAATGCCGGGGACTTTGTCAGAAATTTTGACCTGACCGACGCTTTGCACCCAGTGTTGGACGATGACCAGCCAACAATGCCAGCACGGGAGGTTGGGAGTTCTAAGAAGCGCTTTGCCGCTGGTGACGTCGTTATCTCGCGACTGCGGGCGTATC
>JAYTQD010000080.1:0-13536 GCA_043746935.1 Acidobacteriaceae bacterium
GCCGCATCGCCGGTAGCAGCGCTTGGATTTACGCTAATCGTGACCGGTACCGCCGTGCCATGCGTCACAGTCGCGGTGCCTAAAGTCAAGGTGGTGGTGGTGGGCGTGAAGGTGGCCTTGTTCCAATTATTTACCAAGTTGGCCGCGTCTACCGATCCCAAGCCTGTGGCCAGGTCATAGGCCGTGGTGGTGTTGTAGCCCGAAAGGATGCCGTAGGCATCGCCGCCTGTGCTCGTCGTGCAGTTCAGGGTGCCGGTCAGGCAAGGCACGGCGATGGTGGTGCCGGCCGGTATGTCGTGGAAGGCATTGGGTTGTTTCGCTGGCAACCTGTAGAGCACGAAGTTGGCATTCCCTTGCGGTCCCCACTTCTGGTTGACTAACGCCATAATGCCCGCGAAAGCAGGGGAGGCGACGGAGGTGCCACCGGAACCGGAGAGATTGCTCAGACTGCAAGGCGTATTGTTTCGATCCATTTGGCAGATGATGTAAAAGCTGTTCAGGAAGCCATCGCTGGCGAACAGAGAGACGTCCGGAAGATCGCGCGCATTGTCGTTGGGTACTCCCGCTCCCGTCTGCCATGCCGGTTTCAACCATGCGGCACTGACGCCGCCACTGCCACCTACGATGTCGTGAAATATCGTAAAGTTTGGATTGTTGCAGTTGGCTTCCGCGTTGGTCGAGCCACCGGTCAGAAAATGGAGCAAGCCATTTGTGCAAGAGTCGTTCCAGGTCGTCTCCGGAATGTAGCTTTTGGCGGATTCTTGCGTGATTGGATTATTGGAGGCGTTCCAGTAGGTCGCCTGGGTGCGGAATTGGTTGAAATCGGTTCCGCCCACAGCGACATTAAATGGCGTAGAGGCCAAACCGCTGACGCCTAATCCATTTTGAGCTGCAGGGCTGGTGTTAAAATTATCGCATCCCGCAGCCCCGCCATCTCCCGCGGAGACCAGAGCTGTGATGCCTTGCGCCGCAGCCTGTTCCCAGAGGGCGCCATAAAAACTAACGCCGCCATTGCCCAGAGCGCGCTCACATGCTCCATAGCTCTCGCTCATAACAGGGGCGAGATTGTTATCGACGATGTAGATAGCGGAGAGGTCGATACCAGCGGTGGTTTCCGTCGAAGCGGACGTGACAAAGTTAATGGTTGCGCCCGGCGCTGCTGCTCCCGACCATTGAGTATCGATATCAGCTTCCACTTCATCACCGTTCACCCCTGGGGCTGGGCCATTGTGTGTGATGGTGAGAGTGGGCCGCGGAGCGTGCGTACCATCTAGCCCGAACAAATTCCAGAAGGCTGTTGCGTCGGCGGGATTGATGTCTGTCTGGCCTACGATGGCGATAGTCTGGCCCGTGCCGTTGATTGGGGTGGCTGCGTTCCAGAGAGGCAACAGATCATAGATTGTAGCGAAGTCGTAGGGGGTTACTCCGTAGCAGGTCGAACTGGTGCCGCAACCAACAGTGAAATCCGGGTTGGGCGAGGTCAGCCGCTTTGTCTGGACGGAATATTGCCCAATGTAGTGGTTTTGGGCCTTCTTCGGGAAGTTGTGCAGTGAATCGATTCCTGCAACGATAGGCGAGAGAGCAGCAGGGATGGATGGATCCCCGATATTGGCCCAGTGCTCCTCACCTTTTACGAAAAATTTGTGGATGGCGGTCGCGAAAGTCTGCTTCACAAGTCCAGCCGTTCCGTAAAACTCAATCACGGTGCGACCCTTGCTGACTTGGGCAACCTGAAATCCGCTGGTCTGCAGCCAATTGGTGACGACGGCGATGTCGGAGTCGGCGGGACCGAAACTGGCGCCAAATTCCACCGGAGTCAGCCATTTGTGGAAGCTTGGCGACTTTTTGTCATATTGATCTTCGAGCAAGCTGAGCAGAGCCGATTCCTGCTCGGGACTGCGCTTGAGCACCAGCAACATGCGCTTCATGGGCAGGTCGGATGGGGCTTCGCCGCGGTCAAACTCGGCTCGCGCCAGAGGGTGAGTATTTCCGGGGAGAGTGACGCGGACGCTGGTATCCACGGCTTGTGTAACCCGGACGGCTCCGGCTTGTTGAGCCTGGAGCGCACTGGTACCAAGGAGGCTGCTGAGGAGGCTGACAAACAGGAAAGAGCGCAACGAATGGGTGAACATACAACACCTCTGGCCCTTAAACCCAAGCTATGGCTCCGGGCGAAGCCTTCTGCGACCTGGTTCTCTGCGGAGAGAAGTTCCGCTGGGAGAAATTTCGTTCCAGATCCCAAGTGCGAACACTATACAGGCGGGACGGGGGGTTCCGTCAAATTTTCCTCGGATTTGAAGGCGAACCGAAAACAAGACTCCAAGCCCCCTAGCCTAACCTCTTGATAACTTTCCGTTTAAGCCGGTGACCATTCACCACCCAGGTCCGCCCACCCTCAATTCCAGCCCAGCCTGCCCCACCATGCGGTACTCTAGGGCTGGTCTGATTGGCTCCGCGTTGGTAGACTTGGCGCTGTGAAGGCCGCCCTCAGGGGCTAAGCCCCTGATTCTATGCGGTTGTGGCGGCACGGCTGAAACCGTGCCCTACCCAGTAGCGGGAGAACGGCTCCATGTCCACCGCATTTTCGCGCACAGCCCGAGCTTTAGCCACGGACGGATTCCGCGGGTCGTTTCTCGCGCTGATCTTCTCCATCCTCCTTCTCGCCGCGTGGTTGGCCTGGTTCTTCTTTGCCCAGATCCCTCGCTATGAAGTGACCTCGTCAGCACGTCTTGAAGTTGACCAGGAAGTTCGCCCCGTCCAATCCCCTGTTCTCGCGCGCATCGTAACCAGCAATCTACAGCTTGGCCGGGAAGTCCACGCCGGTGACGTTCTGGTGGAACTCGACGCTGCCACCGAGCGTTTTCAGGTGCAGGAAGAAACCGCCCACGTTACGGCGCTTACCTCAGAGATCGCCTCGCTCCACGCCCAAGTATCCGGCATCACCACAGCCCGCATCCGCGAGCAGCAATCTTCCCGCATTGCCGAAGACCAAGCCACCGCCAAATTCCGCGAAGCCGATACGCTGGCACGCTCCGCCGCCGACGAAGCGCACCGCCTGGACCAGCTACACAAGCAAGACTTAATTCCACGGCGTGAGTACGACCAAGGCCAGCTGGAAGCGGAACGCCGCCGCCAAGCCGCGGAAAGTCTTCGCCTGGAAGCCGGACGGTTGCAACAAGGCCAAGGCACTCGTGAGAGTGACCGCCTAGTGCAATCGGAAAATCTTGCGGGGGAAATACGCAAGCTGGAAGGCGAACAAGCCACCGCGCGCGCCAGTATTGACCGCCTGAACTATGAGGTGGAGCGCCGCGTGATTCGCGCACCTATTTCCGGCAAGCTGGCCGAAGTCGCCGAGCTTCGCCCCGGCGGCGTAGTGGAAGAAGCTGACCGCCTTTGCGCCATCTTGCCCGAGGGACGACTACGTACGGTCGCTGAATTCGCGCCGTCCGATGCTCTAGGGCGGATTCATCCCGGCCAGCCTGCACGGCTTCGCTTAGACGGGTTTCCGTGGACGCAATACGGCAGCATCGCCACCACCGTTTCCAATGTTGCTGGAGAAATCCGCGATGGGAAAGTTCGCGTGGAACTTAGTCTGACCAGCACCGCCCCGCTCCCCATTAATCTGCAACACGGCCTGCCCGGTGCTGTGGAAGTGGAAGTCGAAAGGCTGACACCCGCCAAAATTGTTTTGCGCGCCGCTGGCCAGATGCTCACCGCTCCCAGGAGCTCCATTGCCAACGCGCGCTAAGGCCCCCGCATGAGCCGCCGCCTATTAGTTCCAGAAGTGATACAAGCCTCCGCCATGGACTGCGGTCCCGCGTCGCTGAAGTGCCTGCTGGAGGGCTTTGGCATCTCCGTCAGTTACGGGCGGCTGCGGGAAGCTTGCCAAACGGATGTAGATGGTACGTCCATCGATACTTTAGAAGAGGTGGCCGCGCAACTGGGCCTCGCTGCCGAGCAGGTTATGCTTCCGGTGGATCATCTTCTACTGCCCGAAGCGCAGACTCTGCCCGCCATCGTTGTGGTGAGACAGCCGAACGGCACAACGCATTTTCAGGTGGTCTGGCGTCGCCACGGTAATCTGCTGCAATGCATGGACCCGGCGACGGGACGACGCTGGATTACGTGCGCGACATTTCTCAACGAAGTCTACCTCCACAAAACTCGCGTGCCTGCCGAGGCGTGGCGCGAATGGGCTGGTACGGCTAGCGCGCAGGCTGCTTTCCGGCGGCGATTGGAAAACCTTGGCGCTAACAGCAAAAAGCTTCTCAAGGTCGCCCTTACTGATCCCACCTGGCGCTCTCTGGCGCAGCTCGACGCCGCTACACGTTTGGTACAGGCCATCCAGGAAGGCAGTGGTGTCAGCCCAGGCCGTAAATGCCGCAAATTGCTGGACCGCTTCTGCCAGGACGACAGCAAAATCCCCGAGGACTACTGGTCCGTTCTTCCGGCAGAACATGAGGGAGAACTGCAACTCAAAGGCGCGGTCCTGCTGCATATCAACGGACGCCTACCCAGGACTTCTCTGAACACGGACGATATCTCACCGGAGATTGCCGCTGCACTGAATGAGACGCCGGCGCGACCCGGACGAGAACTGCTACGCCTCCTGCGCGCCGACGGTGTGCTCTCCCCGGCACTCCTGCTCTTTACTTCCCTGCTGGCCGCTGGAGGGGTGATTTTAGAAGCCATTCTTTTTCGTGGGCTGTTTGACCTTAGCCGCGAACTTGGACTTTCTGGGCAGCGCTTGGCGGCTGTCGGCGCATTGCTCGTATTCCTACTCTTACTTCTTTTTCTGGAACTTCCCGTCACGGCCAGCCTGCTCCGCATGGGCCGCCGCTTGGAGACCCGTCTCCGCCAGGCGTTCCTGGAAAAGATCCCGCGCCTCTCCGACCGCTATTTTCAAAGCCGCTTAATGTCGGACATGACTGAGCGCAGCCACATGATCCACCGCATTCGCCACTTGCCCGATCTGGGCGGACAGCTCATCCGGGCCGCGCTGGAACTTGTGCTGACGGCTGCTGGAATCGCGTGGCTGGATCCCAGACTCGCGCCGCTGGCGGGCATCGCCGCGCTTTCCGCTCTCGTTCTGCCGCTGCTCGCCCAACCTACGGTGATTGAGCGCGACTTGCGAGTCCGGACACATAGTGGCGCGCTCTCCCGCTATTACTTAGATGCGCTACTGGGGTTGGTTCCAATTCAGGTACACGGAGCACAACGCGCCGTCCGGCGAGAACACAGAGAACTCCTCGCGGGATGGGCGAGCGCTGGATTGGGCCTGCAAACCGTCGCCGTCTGGTTCGAGGCCTTACAGTTCACTCTCGGGTTTGGATTGGCGGCGGCGATGCTCTTTCTCCACCTGGCCCGCAGCGCCGAAGCCGGCGCCGTACTCCTTTTGATTTATTGGGCGCTCAATCTGCCCGTGCTGGGCCAACAAATCGCGCAAATCGCCTGGCAATACCCGGCTTACCGCAATCGGACGCTGCGCCTTCTGGAGCCGTTGGGGGCCCTGGAAGAAGAGCAACCCGCCTCGTTTCCTAAAATTACAGAAACAGAACACTCACCCGTTTCCATTCACCTCGACAACGTAACCATGCGCGCGGCGGGACACACCATCCTCCGCAACATCACCACAGAAATCCCCGCTGGTTCCCACGTGGGCATCGTCGGACCCTCCGGCGCGGGCAAGTCCAGTCTTGTGGGCCTGTTGCTGGGATGGTCGCGACCGGCTCACGGTGAGGTTCGCATCGACGGCCACCCCATCGCGCAGTGCCTGGAAGACCTGCGCCGCTACACCGCGTGGGTCGATCCCGCAGTGCAACTCTGGAACAAGTCTTTTTTGGAAAATGTCCGCTACGGATCTCCGGTGGGGTATGCCGACGAAAAAGCGGCGTCCATGATGCAAGTGCTCGACGCCGCCGATCTCCGGCGCGTACTGGAACGTCTCCCAGACGGCTTTGAAACACGCCTTGGCGAAGGCGGCGCGCTGGTTTCCGGCGGTGAGGGGCAACGCGTCCGGCTGGCACGCGCGTTTCTGCGCCCGGGCACGCGCCTAGCCGTCCTCGACGAACCCTTCCGCGGCCTGGATCGCGAGCAACGCCGCAACCTGCTCCGCCGCGTTCGCGCGCTCTGGAGAGATGTCACCCTGCTCTGCATTACTCACGACGTGAGCGAAACGCTGGGCTTCGAGCGTGTTCTTGTTATAGAAAATGGGGAGGTTGCGGAAGATGGCTCGCCCGCGGTTCTGGCCTCCGATCCTCTATCGCACTATCGGGCCCTGCTGGACGCCGAGCAAACCCTATATCAAACGATGTGGTCGGGCAAAGCATGGCGCCGCTATCGTCTGGAAGAAGCCACGCTTTCCGAATCCCGGCCCATCCAGGATCCGCCCACGGAGCTGCCAGCATGATCACCTGGCCCGCCAACCGCGCCGCCGAAGCTCTGGACGCTCTCGCCCGGGGAAGCGGGTTACGTCCAAAATCCTCCTCTATCGCAACGCCGACAACGGTCGACGCCGAGCCGACACGTCTCGGCCGCTGGATTGAAGCTTCCGCCGCCGCGCTGGGCCTCGACGCGGAGCCTGAAGAGATCCGTTACGCGGATGTTGATCGCATTCTCGCCTCCGCTTCGCCTGCTCTCCTGCGGCTATCCGATGGCGCGCTGCTCGCGCTCCTAGCCCCGGGCGTGATTCTGACTCCAGATCTCTCCCAGCGCCGCATTGGTTCGGCTGCGCTCCGCGCCGAACTCTGCCGTGCCAGCGAGGCCCCGCTGACCGACGAACTCAACGGACTTCTGAAATCCGTCGGCATCCGGCAACGCCGCTGGACCCAGGTCCGCGCCACGCTCCTGCGCCAACGCTTGGCTGGGAAATTGGTCGCTCATGCCTGGCTCCTGCGTTTGCCGCCAGGCTCTAACTTTTTTCTATCCCTACGATTATCGAAAATTCCTGAACGAATACTTCTCTTATCCAGCACGCACCTACTGCAGTACGCCCTCTGGCTTACCGCCTGGTGGATCGTCGGCGCAGGCGCCCTCTCCGGACGCTTGGATCGCGCGCTTCTGATCGCCTGGGTGCTGCTTCTGCTCACGCTCATCCCTCTACGTGGCCTCATCACCTGGCTCCAGGGTCTGGTCGCCATCACCACGGGAGGTCTCCTCAAAGAGCGCCTGCTGGCCGGAGCGCTCCGCCTGTTCCCCGAGGAAGTCCGCACCCAAGGCGCGGGCCAATTACTGGGCCGCGTTCTGGAATCGGAATCCATGGAAGCTCTAGCCTTGAGTGGGGGTTTCCTAGCCCTGGTAGCCGGAGTGGAATTCGTTCTGGCGGCTTGCGTACTCGCCGCAGGCGCAGGAGGCCCATGGCACGCCCTTCTTCTGTTTCTCTGGATCGCTCTCGCCACCCTGCTCAGTGCGCGTTATTTTAGCGAGCAACGCCGCTGGACCGCTTCCCGCCTCGCCATGACTCTCACTCTCGTCGAGAGCATGACGGGCCACCGCACCCGCTTAGCCCAAGAGCCTCGCGAACAATGGCACGTTGCCGAAGACCAGCAGCTAGAAAACTACCAAGCCATCTCCCGCGCCGCCGACAGCAAAGCCGTCGTCCTAACTGCGGTGATTCCCAGAGGCTGGCTCATCGTAGGCACCGCCGCTCTGGCTCCTGCGTTCCTCGCTGGCTCCACTCCGGCCTCTTTAGCTCTTGGCGTCGCCGGTCTGCTCTTGGCATACAGCGCCTTCCGCCGTCTGGCCTCCGGCCTCTGGAGCCTCACCGAAGCCGCCATCGCCGCCCAACAAGTAGCCCCACTCTTCCAAGCCGCCGCCCGCCCCGAAGCCGCAGGCTCCCCCACCCTGGCCCTGGAAGCTACATCGCTTCACGATACATTCATCGAAGCCAACGACATCACTTTCCGTTACCGCAGCACAGGTGAGCCCATCCTCTACCACTGCAATCTCCGCATCAGTCCGGGCGACCGCATCCTCCTCGAAGGCCCGTCCGGAGGCGGGAAATCCACGCTGGCCTCCATCCTCAGCGGCACATTGCGTCCCCAGTCCGGCCTCTTGCTGGCCCATGGACTCGACCGCCAAACTCTGGGCGCTCCCGCATGGCGCCGCGCTGTGGCCGCCGCTCCGCAGTTCCATGAAAACCATATCCTCACCGGAACCTTCGCCTTCAACCTGTTAATGGGCCGCGAAGGCTGGATCACACAGCAAGACCACACCGAAGCTCAAGCCATCTGCGAAGAACTTGGTCTAGGTCCGCTTCTAGAAAAAATGCCAGCTGGAATGCTCCAGATGATCGGAGAAACCGGCTGGCAGCTCTCGCACGGCGAACGCAGCCGCCTCTACATCGCCCGCGCCCTAATGCAGAACGCCGACGTCCTCATCTTCGACGAAAGTTTCGCAGCACTTGACCCAGAAAACATTCGCCGCGCCCTCGAGTGTGTGCTCCGCCGCGCCCGCAGCGTCCTGGTCATCGCCCATCCTTAGAAATAGTCGTGTTACGACGCACCCCTGTCAAAATCCCCTCGAAGGAAACGTTTCCCCTAACGATTTTTCTTCCGCCATGCGCTAAGATAGATCACTTCGCGAAGGGGCGAAATGATTGGCAAGACGCTAGGGGGATACCGGGTCGAGTCCAAGCTCGGAGCCGGAGGTATGGGCGTTGTCTACCGGGCCCATGAGTCCAGCCTCGGGCGCGCGGTCGCGCTCAAAATCTTGACCGCCTCTTCTGTTGCAAATGCAGAACGAGAACGCCGTTTCATCCAGGAAGCCAAAGCCGCCTCGTCGCTCAATCATCCAAATATTGTCACCATCTATGCCATCAGTTCCGCGGAACTCGACGGAACCACCGTCCCCTACATCGCGATGGAGTTCATCGCCGGGGAGACACTCGACCACGTCATCGGTAGCAAGGGCCTGCGCATCCGCGATGCCCTCAAGTATGCCATCCAGATCGCCGACGCCTTAGCGGCAGCCCATGCCGCGGGTATCATCCATCGCGATCTCAAACCCTCGAACGTAATGATCACGCCGCAAGGCCTGGCCAAGGTTCTCGATTTCGGCCTTGCCAAACTGAACGAGGCCGATGAACCGGAAGCCGACGCCTTCGCGGATACCTTCCACGACAAAGGCTCCCCGCGCACCGAAGAAGGCACGCTGCTCGGCACTGCTGCCTACATGTCCCCCGAACAGGCGGAAACCAAGACGCTCGACTCGCGCTCCGACATCTTTTCTTTCGGCTCCGTCCTCTATGAAATGATCACGGGCCGCCGCGCTTTCACCGGCGCCTCCAAAATCTCCACCCTCTCCGCCATTCTTACCAAAGAACCTCAGCCCGCCTCCGAATCCATCCCCGACCTTCCCGAGGAACTGGAACGCATTCTCACCCGCTGCCTCAAAAAGGATCCCGAGCGCCGCTGGCAAACCATGGCCGACGTCAAAGTCGCTCTGGAAGAACTCCGCCATGAGCTCGATACCTCCACGACCACCACTACCGCCTTCCGCAACACCCGGCGACGCCTGGTTTCGCTCAAAGCCTCACGCTGGCTGCCGTACGCCCTGGCTGCCGGCGTGCTACTGGGAATCCTCCCCGGAGCATTCCTGGCCTCTAGAATTTTTCCGCAAGATCCGCCCGTGTTTCAACGCCTCACCTTCCGCCGTGGCGACGTCACCGCCGCCTTGTTCGCGCCTGGGAACTCCGTGGCCTATAGCGCCAGTTGGGAAGGCGCGCCCTCCATGCTCTTTTCCACCATTCCCGGCAATCGCGAAGCGCGCTCGCTGGGCGCTACCGCGGGCAAGCTGCTCTCCGTCTCGGGTACGGGAGAAATGGCTGTTCTTTTAGGTGGCCAAGTCTCCGGCACGCTCGTGCGCATCCCCTTGGGCGGCGGCGCTCCTCGCGAAATCCTAGAGAAGGTCACCGACGCCGACTGGGGGCCGGATGGTGATTCTCTCGCCGTAGTTCGCAGCGTTGAAG
Source organism: Acidobacteriaceae bacterium (assembly GCA_043746935.1). GTDB lineage: Bacteria > Acidobacteriota > Terriglobia > Terriglobales > Acidobacteriaceae > JANXUC01. Next base: position 9,968 of record JAYTQD010000080.1, read on the forward strand.
GACATTATCGCCTCGAATACCCCGTTGGCACGGTGCTGTATCAGAGTGATGTGCGCCCTCCGCAATTCCTACGCGTCTCCCCCGACGGTAAGCTCATCGCTTATTTTCAAATGGATGAGATCGGCGACTTTTCTCTTTTTCTGATTGGACCCAATCACCCCAAACAGTTGCTCTCCGCCGGATGGCGCGGCATTGGTGGTCTGGCCTGGTCTCCCAGCGCTGACGAAATCTGGTTCTCGGGCAGCCACGCCAATAGTGATCCGGCTCTGTTTGCCGTCTCGCTCTCCGGCCGCGAACGCCTCATCTTCCAAATCGCCGGATGGATCGTCCTTCAGGATGTCTCTCGCGACGGACGCGTACTCCTCAACGACGTGAACTCCCGCCTGGGCATCCTCTTCACGCCATCTGATGGCTCGGCCAATCGTGATCTGGCTTGGCTCAATGCCTCCTACCTCGATTCCCTTTCCGATGACGCCGGTACAATTCTATTTTTAGAACTTTCAAACGGCGATGGCCGAAATCCCGCCATCTACCTGCGCAAGACGGACGGCTCCCCCGCCGTGCGCCTGGGCAACGGCAATCGCCCCTCCCTTTCTCCCGATGGCAAGTGGGTTGTCTGCATCCGCCAGGAGCCCGGCGGCTCCCGTCTCATGATTCTCCCCACCGGCCCTGGAGACTCTCGCATGCTGGATTTCGGCAACATGCACTACGAATCCGTCGAGTGGTTCCCGGATAGCCGCCATATCCTCTTTACGGCGAATCAGCCCGGACGCCCCATTCGCTCTTGGAGTTATGATCTTGAGAGCGGCGGCAACCAGCCCACGCCCATTACTGCCGAAGGCACCCGCGCCACCGCCGTTTCTCCCGACTTACATCAGATTGTCCGTATCGAGGGCAAACATCTTTCGCTCAGCGCTTCAGACGGCTCTACGGCGACTCCCTTAACCGACCTCAAAGACGGAGAAATCGTGACTCGCTGGAGCCCCGATGGCCGCTACCTCTACCTCCGCAAACCGCAAGGCGACACCATCCAAGTGATTCGCCTTGATGTTGCTACACACCAGCGCGAACCATGGCGGACGCTCAGAGTCCCTGAACAAGGCGCGACATTTATTGGCACAGCCGCCATTTCTGCCAACGGCAAAGCCTATGCCGCCTCCTTCCAGCAGGATCTTGCCAATCTTTATCTGGTCAAGGGGTTGAAATAAACGCTGCTGACCACGGGCTACTCGGTGTAATCCACGACTCGGCGCTCGCAGCTACTCTGCACTGCCAACTCAAGAACACGCATAACGCACAGAGCAGCTTCCGGAGTCACCGCAAGAGACGCTTTTCCCAGGATCGTATCGCGGACATTTTCGTAGTATCCGCAATAGTCGCCCGCTTCGGTCGGGATACGCCGCTCCGAGCAGACCTGCGGTGGGACACCGCGATCCTGCGGCGACCCGGTGTTTCCGAATATCAATGTGCCCCAAGCTTCCTGCGGTTCCATTCCCCAGTTGTTAGCATCTCCGGGCCGTTCACCGCGCTTGAGTGCATCTTCCTGTGGATCCAACCCAAATTTTACAAACGAGCCCTGCGTGCCATGGACCACAAAATGCGCTCCTGGACGGCTGGCTAGCATGCTGGCACGCAAGTAAGTCCGTAAGCCTGAATAGTGCAGGGTCACATCGAAGGCATCGTCGGCAACCGCACCTTTACGTTCCACACGCACATCGGCGCTAACCGACTTTGGCGGGCCGAAAAGCGTCAGTGCCTGATCGATCAGATGCGGACCGAGATCCATCAGTACTCCCGCGCCGGGACCAGCCTGCTCACGCCACGCGCCCGGACGAGGCTGCGGACGAAAGCGATCAAAATGGGATTCGTAGCTCACCACCGTGCCCAGTTCCCCGGACGCCAGCAACTTCCGCAGCGTCTTGAAATCTCCATCCCAGCGGCGGTTCTGATACACCGAGAGCAATCGGCCATGCCCCATCGCCAAACTCGCTAAATCCGCGGCTTCGGCGTAGGTCGGCGCAAAAGGCTTGTCGATCACTACATCGCGGCCAACCAGGAGGCATTCCTTCGCGATGGGAAAATGAGAATCATTGGGCGTGGCCACAACGATCAGCGAAATCGACTCCTGCGCCAACATCTCCGGCAACGAGCGTACCACTCGAACGCCGGGATAAGCCTGAGCCGCATCGTCACCGTTGCGCTGCAAAATCGCAGCCAGCCGCAAACCATCCACTCCGTGAATGACAGGAGCATGGAAAGTGCGTCCGGCAAAGCCGAAACCGATCAGACCGACATCAATTGGGGTTGCGGACAAGTATGGGTGCTCCTAGGAAGATCACCCATACTAATACGCGCGTTGGAAAGAGCGATAGCCCGTCGGAAATAGGCAGCTATCGAAGCTGGCAAAAGTAAACAGGGGCGAAGAATTCTCCGCCCCTGTTAAGCCACGAATTAAAATCGCAGCGGAAATTCCGTAGCGTCTACGGTCCGCAGGATCCGTCCTTGGAAATGCCGGCCAGCGAACCAATGCCGACAAACACAGGCTGGGACGTGACACCCTCAAACTTGGCAACCACCATATAGTCCGCATCCAGCACCCAAGCTGCATCTTTCGTTAAATCCGACGCATTCAGGTTAGTCCAAGTGCAAACCGCCGGCTCCACCGCGGTGATCATGCCGGTGGCATTGATCTGGGCGGTCAACGGCGGTGCCGACAGCCCCACGCCATGGCTCGGATCGACAATCATCGTGTAGGTCACCACGTTGCTGAGATCCTTCGTTTTGCTGCTGCTGTAATTGCCTGTTGCCTTGAGTTGAAGTGTGCCACCGATACCATGCACATTGAACGTTCCGCTAGCATTCCCCGACGAGAGAGTAATGGTCTGCAGGTGGTTGGACGTGCCACAACCCAGTAGCCCGATAAACGACAGCGCCATCGCAAGCGCCACAACAAGCTTTGTACGTGTAATCACTGAAATCCTCCGGAGCAATGTTTCGTCCGTTCCGATTTGAAGAATCGCAGGATCGGGGAGCGGAGGCAAGGAATTTAGAGGTTACCGACGCACGATGGTCATAGTACCGAAGTCACAATGCGGAACAAGGCCATGTCCTTTGGTATCCTGTCGCCGCCTCCGCTCAGCGCCATACCTCCCGTTGACGGGAGCCTCAAATCAGCCGACAATAAGAATGTCTGCAATCCAGTGGGGGCGTCACGGCTTCGACGGGGATGTTTGCGGTCAAGAGGCATGCCGGGGTGCACTCACCCGCAATCGAGTGCAAAACGATAATTGCCAATCAAGAACTGGCATACGCTGCTTAATTAGTTAAGTAGCCGTTCTCCGCGGCTTCGCCCGTGGGCTGCGAGAGAACGTCACACTGCGGGCTGGCTGACTTGGCTACGTCTGGGCTAAACTGGCGAGATCCTCAGACTAGCGGTACTGGTTTCTTGTCGATTCTGAGCCAGGCCCGCGAACGTTTCCGGTGAAGGCCGGAAGCATGAACCGACTACGCATGTAGTCTCTTGGCTAGTAACATTTTCGGACGCGGGTTCGACTCCCGCCGCCTCCACC
>JAYTQD010000081.1:0-1906 GCA_043746935.1 Acidobacteriaceae bacterium
CGGCGGCGCTGCGCTTTCCATTCGCCACGTCACCGGACAACCAATTAAGTTCATCGGCGTCGGCGAAAAATATGACGCGCTCGAACCCTTCCACCCGGACCGCGTCGTCTCTCGCATCCTCGGTATGGGCGACCTGGCCACGCTCATTGAACGCGCCGAGTCGAGCGTTGACAAAGAAAAAGCTCAGGCGCTCGCCACCAAAGCCCTCAGCGGCGACGGCTTCTCGCTCGGAGATTTCCGGGAACAGTTACGCCAAGTCAAAAAGATGGGATCACTGCAGAGCCTGATCGGTATGTTGCCAAGCGTCGGCCCGTTCGCTGGCATGCAGAAGCACGCCGACAAAATCGACGAAAAACAAATCAACCGCGTCGAAGCTATCATCGGCTCGATGACGGCCCATGAACGCGACCATCACGAAGTCATCAACGGCAACCGCCGCAAGCGCATCGCCCGCGGCAGCGGCACCAGCGTGCAGGAAGTGAACAACCTCCTCCGCCAATACGCTCAGATGAAAAAAATGTTCAAGCAAATGGGCAAGCCCAGCTTCGCGCGGCGCATGGCTGGGATGAAGATGCCGGGGATGTAAGTCTCCCGACTCTGTTTGACCGGGAACTCTGATTCAGTTCACAAATCCCTTAATTCTGTCATCTTGAGCGAAGCATTCTCGCGCGTTAGCGCGGGAATGCGTAGTCGAAAGACCCCCCGAAATGCTGGTGCGGGAACGGTCCTTGCAAACTTTCTTGCTGGGAAGCGGTATGGGAAAACGCTCAGGAGTGCGCGGAATTCGAGTACATTTGGAACTGAATCAAAGCTTTCCTGGAGATCGACAGGACGATATACTCAGCCGCCTTTTTATTTTTACTGGAATGACCCCATGAAGTGGCGCTCCCTCGAAGAATCGACATTGGCTCCCGACTCGCGTCCTCTCCGCGAGCAACTTGCCGAGCGCAAGGCGCTGATTGCAAAGCTAGTCCCCGCCGTAACCCAAGCCATCCACCGCCAAGTCGTCGAAGACCTGAGGGCTTCCGGAATTGCCGAACGCACCCTGCAACCCGGAGCGAAAGCCCCAGCTTTCGACCTCCCCGACCACAACGGAAAACGCGTTACATCGACCGACCTTCTCTCCCGCAGCCGCCTCATTCTCTGCTTCATTCGTGGACGCTGGGATCCCTTCTGCTGCGGCCAGCTCGAAGCCATGCGCGACTACCTTCCTCGCTTCGAACAAGCCGGAGCCACCGTCGCCTTCATCTCCCCACAGACGGTCAAGCATTCCTTCTTCATGCACGACCAACACAAACCGCGCTTCCCTCTCCTCAGCGATGCGGGCAACCAGGTCGCGCGCCAGTTCGGATTGGTCTACCGCGTCCCCAACACGCCGCCCACCGACCAACAGGAAATCTACCGCCGCGTTTTCATCAATCTCCCCAACACCAACGGAGACCCAAGCTGGGAGTTGCCCATCCCCGCCACCTACATCCTCGACCGCGATGGGACCATCCTCTACGCCTCCGCCAATCCCGATTACACCGAGCGCCCCGAACCGGAAGAAATACTGGCGATTCTGGGATAGCCCCAAGCTCCGCATCACGCTTGAAATCCCCTCTAACCTCAGGCATAATAAAAGTTTGTCTGAACACCGCTGGGTCTTCCGGTAAGGATCATCCGGTAATCAGTTCTTCGAGGAAATTCTCTGTGTTAATGATTCGACTCTCGCGCGTTGGTGCGCGTAAACAACCGCTGTACCGTATTGTCGTCATCGAAAAAGAACGTGCGCGCAATGGCCTGCCTGTAGAAGTGGTCGGGACTTACAATCCCCGCACCAACCCCGGCACCATCGAACTCAAACGCGACCGCGTCGATTATTGGGTTTCCAAGGGCGCGCAGATGTCCGAGCGCGTGGGCAAGA
>JAYTQD010000082.1:0-5105 GCA_043746935.1 Acidobacteriaceae bacterium
GCGCAGCGCTTCAGCGCTGCGATTGAGTCTTAATGAACTGCGGCTTTAGCCGCTGAGGAACCAAATGCCAGACACGATTCTCGTCATCGTCGAGCAGCACCAGGGCAAGCTCAACCGCGTCTCCTGGGAAACCATCGCCGCCGCGCAAGCCATCGCCGCCGATACCGGCTGGGCCGTCGAAGCCGCCGTCGCGGGCAACAATATCGCCACGCTAACAACCGAAGTCGCCGCGAAAAAGCTCGCCAAAGTCTATGTCGTCGATTCCCCCCAGCTCGACCGCTACACGCCCGACGCTTTCGCCGCCGCGCTCCAGCAGCTCATCGCCGCCAAACAGCCCAAGCTCGTCCTTATGCCGCACACCTACCAGGTCCGCGACTTCGCACCCAAGCTCGCCACGCAACTCGGCCGCTGCGTCATCAGCGACTGCACCGGCTACAAGCACGATGCCGGTAAACTTTTCTTCACGCGCCAGATGTTCCAAGGAAAATTTTCCGCCGACGTCAGCTTCGGATCCGAAGGCCCCTGGCTCGCCACGTTCCAAAACGGAGCTTTCCGCGGCGACAAGGCCGAAGCAGGCTCTGCGGCCGCGCCTGTCGAAATATTCGCTGTGAAACTCGACGCCGCCGTCCGCAACCAGCCCGAAGACTGGTTCAAGGAAGCCAAACAAGCCGTCGATCTCACCCAAGCGGAAATCATCGTCTCCGTCGGCCGTGGCATCAAAGAACAAAAGAACATCGAACTCGCTCAGCAGCTAGCCACCGCTCTAGGCGGAGAAATTGCCGCCTCCCGCCCCATCTGCGACAACGGCTGGCTCCCCATGGACCGTCAAATCGGCTCGTCAGGCCAAACCGTTTCGCCCAAACTCTACCTGGCCCTAGGCATCAGCGGCGCAATTCAACATATCGTAGGGATGAAGGGCGCTCGCGCTGTGGTGGCGATCAACAAAGACTCTGAAGCCCCAATTTTCGAAATCGCCGACGTCGGCATCGTCGGCAACTTATTTGACATCGTGCCCCCGCTGATTGAAGAAATCAAAAAGGCCAAGGCCGTGAGTTAGTTTCAAGTGTGATCCTATGCTCACATTCCGCAAACCTCTCGAAGTCTCCGACCGCCCGAAAATGGAAGCCGACGTTGTCATCGTCGGCGGCGGCCCCGCTGGCATGGCCTGCGCTCTGCGCCTCGCCCAGTTAATCGACGAGCACAACGCCATCCATCCCGACGCCCCGCTCAGCAAAGAAAATATCTTTGTGCTCGAAAAAGCCCGTGAAGCCGGCCAGCACTGTCTTTCTGGCGCGATCCTCGACCCGCGCGCCATGCGCGAGCTTATTCCAAAATTTGAAACAGAAGCACCCATCGAAGCCACGGTCCATCAAGAATCATTTCACTATCTCACCAAGACTCGGAACTTTAAGTTCCCCGTTACGCCGCCGCCGTTGCAGGATCACGGCAACTACGTCATCTCCATCAACCGCTTCGTCAAATGGATGGCCGAAAAAGTGGAAGCCGCAGGCATCACCGTCTTCACGGGATTCGCTGGCTCCGAACTTCTCTACGACGGCAACAAAGTCACCGGCGTTCGCACCGACGACAAAGGCGTCGACAAGCAAAACGAAAAAAAATCCAACTTCGAGCCCGGTTACGACATCAGTTCCAAGATTACAATCCTAGCCGAAGGCACCCGCGGCTCTCTCACCAAACAACTTGTTGCAAAATTGGATTTAGCGCGCGACTCCAACCCGCAAACCTACGGCGTCGGCGTTAAGGAACTCTGGGAACTGCCCCCCGGCCGCATCGCGCCCGGCGAGGTCATCCTCACATTGGGCTACCCGCTTACCACCAAGGAATATGGTGGCGCAGGCATCTACGGAGGCCAAAACAACATCGTCTCGCTGGCTTTCGTAACTGGACTCGACTATCAGGATCCGCGACTCGACCCGCACCGTGTGTTGCAGGAATTCAAGCGCCACCCCTTCATCGCCAAGCTTCTCGAAGGCGGCAGCATGATCCGCTATGGCGCAAAATCCGTGCCCTACGGCGGATGGTGGGCGCTGCCTGCGCTGGCTGGCGACGGCTTTATGATCACCGGAGATTCCGCCGGCTTCCTCAACTCCGCCCGCCTCAAAGGCATTCACCTCTCGATGAAGAGTGGCATGATCGCCGCGCAGACCGCTTTCGATGCCCTGCGCAAAAATGATTCGTCTGAGAGTGTCCTTGGCCTATATCCGAAACGCATCGATCAAAGCTGGATTAGAGAAGAACTTTGGAAAGTTCGCAATTTTCATCAAGGCTTCGAAAAAGGCTTCTACGCCGGACTGATCCACGCCGCGCTCCAACAGATCACTTTCGGACGCGGCTTGCACGCGCGCTATCCGTCACATGCCGGACACGAAAACTTACAGCAACTGGCAACACTCCCAGTCGACGGCGGCCCGGACGAGCATCTCCTCGGTGACGCCAAAGGCGATGGCAAGCTCACTTTCGACAAACTCACGGACCTCTACCACTCCGGCACCAAGCATGAGGAAGATCAGCCCGCTCACTTGGTCATCCACGACACCAACATCTGCAACACGCGTTGCACGAAAGAATTCGGCAACCCTTGCACGCACTTCTGCCCAGCCAATGTTTACGAAATGGTGGAAGACACAAGCGCGCCCGCAGGCACCGCGAGCCAAAAACGCATCAGCCTGAATGCCGCCAACTGCGTCCACTGCAAAACCTGCGACATCATGGACCCCTACCAGATCATCACCTGGGTTCCACCCGAAGGCGGCGGCGGCCCCAACTACGACGGCATGTAAGGGTTGAGGTGGCGCGGGCGCCCTCGCCCGCGCGGTCTTAATTCCTGGTTCTCGAACCTGCCGTTCTTCACCCGTGAGTCTTCAAACGCCTTGTCAAACATCTGCCGTTTTTCCGCTTCCTGTTCCAATTTAATCTGCTCCGCCGAACACTGGCTCGTGTCCACGCTGGAAGCGTTCAGCGCGTAGCTCGCCATGGTCACCTTGCGGCAGGAATGCGCGTATACATTTTTGGTGCGTTTTTGCTCGACCGCGTCGAGCTTCTCCTGTGCCTGGAGCATGACTGCCCGATCAGCAAATTCGGTGTTTTGTTTGTCTTGCGTGGTCTGGTCGTCTTCCACAACCTGGCGCGCCGCTTCTCACTGTTGCTGCCGTTCCCGCGCAGCGTCCGACGTGCAACCCGTCAGAAAAATGGCAACGAGCCCCAACGCAATCCAGATGCAAGCTTGTCGCAACGTCATAGAGATCTCCCTAAAACACAATTGTCTCCAAATCAGCCCCAAAATCTCAGGTCACGGAGGCCAGCTTGCAACTCCCGCGCCCAACCCAGATAATGAAATTGCGGTTTTCGACTGCCTCCGCCTACGGCATACCATGGCGCGGCAGCGGTGAGGCTGGAAGTTGGCCTCCAAGGGTGTCGGCGGAAACGCCAGCGCCTCCCGGTTTCTCGAAACGATGGTTTCGCGAGAGGCCTTTGGAAAGGAAACGCTCCCAGGGCCAAACCCTGCCTGCCTCTTTTCTTCCTCTCTCGAGTCTAAAAACACATGCCCCTCACCGACAAATACGGTCGCGCCATCACCGATCTGCGCATTTCCATCACCGACCGGTGCAACTACAGGTGCGTCTATTGCAGGACAGGAACAAACGGCGCCGCCTACGCCGAGTTGTCGTTTGAGGAATACCTGCGCATGGCCCGCCTGTTTGTGGATTTGGGTATCACCAAGATTCGCCTCACCGGCGGCGAACCGTTGCTCCGCAACGGCCTGGTCGAATTCGTTCGCGATCTCGCCAAGCTACGTACCGTGAATGGAACGTCGCCAGACATCGCTCTCACAACCAACGGCCACTTGCTCGCCGATTTAGCCCAGCCGCTCAAAGACGCGGGCCTGCACCGCGTTACCGTCAGCCTCGACGCCGTCGAGCCGGAACTCTTCGCCCGCATCACACGCGTGCCCAACGGATTCGACAACGTCATAGCGGGCATTCGCGCCGCCCGCCGCGCTGGGCTGGATCCGGTCAAGGTCAACTGCGTACTGCTGCGCGGCTTCAACGAAAATCAAATTGTTCCGCTGGGCAAGTTTGCGCGCGAGGAAGGCGTCATCGTCCGCTTCATCGAATTCATGCCGCTCGAAGAAGATCGCGCCTGGTCTCCCGAGAAAGTCGTTACACTCAAAGAAATTGTGGACACGCTCAACGCTGATCACCCGCTGGTGGAAATCCCTCACGAACGCAGCGAGACGGCCAGAAAATATCGCTTCGTGAATGGGCAAAACGTCGATAGCCAAGGCAAGGACGGCGTCGGAGAGATTGGCATCATCGCTCCCGTATCCATGCCATTCTGCGGCCAATGCAGCCGTGTGCGCCTAACGTCGGATGGAAAAATCCGCACGTGTTTGTTCTCAATTTGGGATCACGATCTTTACGAGCTCATGCGCCGCGGCGCAGATGACAAAGCCTGCACGCAATTTATCGAAGATGTAATCTCAAAAAAAGAAGCCCGCCACCACATCGGCGAACCCGATTTCGTCCCCGCCTCAAGAACCATGGTCCACATCGGCGGCTAAACTTCTTGCGGGTGCCCCGTCCTTGTCGCGTTCTTTGCGACAGAGCCTGCCCTGAGCGAAGTCGAAGGGGCGGGGAGTGAGGCAAAAAAAAGGCCATCGACAAAAGCCGATGGCCCCTGAAACAAACTACAAAAACTTTACACCGCCACAGCACTCTGCCGCCGGCTTTCCATCCCATCCAGAGCGCCCCACAACGCCGCAGCCGCCGCTTCGCCAGCAGCCAAAGCTTTCTCAGCCACTGCGGGATTCTCCGCAACTTGCTTTTCCAGCAATTTCCGCCAAACCTGCGCGTGATACACATCCGCCGTCTGATGCAAGGTGAAGTAGCTGCAAGTCTTGTCATCCGCGCCATACCAAGCCCGCAGACCCTTTTCTTTCTCTGTCGCAATCCGCGGCACTTGCGATTCGTAGGCGTAGAAAGCCGCCAGCGCTTCCTCGACCGAGCCTTCGCTCGCCACATCGTTGAAGTGCTTCACCAACTCCTTGATCTCGCTCAACCCAAGTCTCGCAAATTCTTTCCCTG
>JAYTQD010000083.1:0-5104 GCA_043746935.1 Acidobacteriaceae bacterium
GGCGGCGGTGCAGCGCGGCATGCGATGCGGACGCGAAGAGCGATCAAGCAATCCGGTCCGGCCGTGGTCACGAAAGCGCCGGACCCACTTGGCGGCCGACAATCAAGGACGCTCTGGGCAAGTTCCTCTCGAAGAGAAACAGTACTTCGGGCATTATGGTGGTAGTCCAGTCGGTCTCCTGTGATGGCTGTTAGTTCACACCTTCAGCTTCCCAGGTCTCGACCGAATGGACAACAACCTATTGAAACTTCACATTTAGCCGCCGGGTAAGGTTTGTATCAGGGCACAGCTGTGAAGCTGTGCCCCTTCCACGCCCCCAGCGCAGCATGGCGCGCTACCAGCCCTTCTGTTGTCGCAACGTCGTGATATGCGCCACGTGGTGGCGTCCGTGCCACGCGTAGAGGGCTAGTGCGCGATCCAGTCGCTGCACGCCCATCTCAGGATGATTAAATGTGCGCGCCCAATCCGTTTCTTTCATGGAACGCAATACCGTAACCCAGCGCTGGTGGACGTTGTCGACGATGGGCAAGGAAACGTCCGCGGGCAGCTTCTGGTCGGCCAGGTTAGCCCACAAGTGTTCGGGGTAGGGCTTGATTGTCGGATTGTCTTCGCAAAGACCCAGCTTGAAGCGAATAAATGCATTCATATGGCTATCGGCGACGTGGTGGACGACCTGCCTTGAACTCCAGCCGCCTTCGCGGTAAGGTGTGTCGAGTTGGGCTTCGGTGAGGCCTTGAATTGCGGCGCGTAGCTTGGCAGGGGCTTCGGTTACCTGATGGAGAAATTGAGCGCGCTGTTCAGTGGTAACAGGGCCTTCGGGTGGAGAAAACTTGCCGACGGGATAGCGGGGATCGAGGTCATCACTCATAAGAAAACTCCTCTGCAATAGCGAAGTGAATACTTTCTCCGCTACAGATGCGCGGGATGGCGCTGAGGATGGAGGATTTTTTCCGAAGTGTGAAGGAGAAGTGTGAAGGAAGAGAGCTGCGGCTACTCGGTCATCGCCGTCAGGTGCGCGCTATTTTCGACGCTGCCAGGGACCATTTCCGGGGCAATGAGGAGCAAACTGCCGGATTCGGGGACGGAATTCAGGTTGGCAATATTGGTGAGCTGATACACGCTGTGGCGTGACGTGTAGTTGTGGGCGATGCGCGGAACAATTTGCTCCGGTTGATCGGAGCCGAGGCCGAGGACTACACGCCCCTCGACGAGAAAGTGGGTCGCGTCTTCAGTAAACCCAGGTTGCGTTGTTCTGGCGTGGGTGCGGAGATCTTTGCGGGGTTGCCATCCGGTGCGGGCAACTACCACGGCGCCCAGCGGAATCTGGCCGTGGCGCTGTTCCCAGCGGGCGATGTCCTCAACGCCGATTTGGTAATTCGGGTCCGCGGCTACGCTGCGCTCCACATTCATAACGACGAGCGGAGCATGGAGGCGAATGGCGGGAATCTGATTCACTGTCCAGAGGCCTGGAACCAGCTTGGCCGGGGATTCAATGCGTGTGCCCGCCAATAGGATTCCTTCAGGCTGATGGAGGCGCGCATACATCGTCGATTCCAGAGAAATGTCCGTGGCCCGGGTTAGGTCCACGGCGCGGCGAAATCCTTCGTGGCGAACGGACATGGGCTCGCGCTGCGCTAAGACAAACAGCGCCAGCGCCACAGAGTACCCGATCACAAAGATTCGAAATTTCATGCCAGAGAAACGACCGAATTGCTTCCTACAACAGTTTAGATGCGCGAAGTCTTAACCACAGCTATATTTTCTCCCTTTGCGCCTAACTCCTCAAGGGCCAACCGGCCATGACCCCAGGAACGCTTAGGAGGAAGGGCTTATCCGGATAGACTCCGGACAGGCGGGGAAGGTTCCGCACCTCAGCGTACCCACCACCAGGCCAGAAGCGCCGCCGAGAGTGTTCCCAGCAGGTTTACGGCGTCGTTATTGAGGCCTCCGGGCCGCTCCAGGAGAGCACCGAGCAGGCTATCCAGAAACATCCCACAAAGAGCTGCGGCGAACACAATCCAGCCCAATGGGCCCGCCACTAGGCCTGCCCAGATAGCCAGCAGACTCATTCCCAGGGCCGCCAAGGCTCCACAGGCGGTCCCAGGGAGCGAGATGCCGCCATTTGTCCCTGAAGGCACTCGGGTGCCTGTGGTGACCAGCCAGGTAGAGGAGTGGAGCGCCTGACCACATTCGCTGGAAACGGTATCGGCGGCGGCCTCGGCGAGGGCGGCGGCGCAGGCGGCCAGGAAGGAGAAGTGGCCGAAATATCTGTAACTGATTGCAAATAAAGCAGCTACGCCCACGTTGGCCAGTACCTGGGAGGCATTACGTCCCGCGGATTTCTCGGCCGTTCCCAAGGCGAGCTTACGCTGCATCCCCAGGCGGGTAGCCAGGAAGGTTACGGCAAACAATGCTACAAGCAAGTCGAAAGCTCCCGGGCCAGCGCAGGCGTAGAGCAGGAACGCCATGGCAAAGCCCGCCAATGCGCCAGAGCGGCTCACTCCGCGCAACCTGTAAGCGGCTAGCGCGAAGAGCGAGGTCACGACCGCTGCCCATAAGGTTGCGGATCGAGACGTAGCTTGAATCCCAGTGGCGACTTGTATGCCTGCGTTAGCCCAACTCAAGAAACGCTCCTCTCCGTAAAATGGAATTGGATCATCGTCGCTGCGCCCTTTGACGACGGGCCTTTCAGACGACCCATTGCGTCAAAAATGTTGCAAACTTTCGACAGTTTGATGACAACTCGTTCGCGAGACAGGCGCAGAATCACTTCATTCCTAGGCTGCCCTCCTCATTGCGGTGCCTTTCGGCGAGGCGCTCTGCGGTGATGCGAGAAGCAGCCTAGGAGTGATCCTATCTCTCTCTCCAGGAAGGCCTCTCCCATGCCTGTACATGGTGTCAAGAATATCGGCTCGCGCTTTGGCGCGTTTATGCTTGCGGGCTTGCTCCCTGTCCTGAGCGGGTTCGCCAGCGCTCAACGTGTCCATCAATTCAACATTATCTCCGACGTACCCGGAGTTGCGAAGACCACGGATACGAAAGGGCAACTCGTGAATCCCTGGGGAATCGCGTTCAGTTCGCAGGGGCCGTTCTGGATTTCCGATAATGGGTCAGGTTTGTCGACGATTTATGCCGGACAAACGCCGATTGTGCAAGCGGGGTTGGTCGTAACCATTCCTGCGGCGGCGGGCGGTACTACTGGAAATCCGACCGGCACAGTTTTCAACGGGAGTGGAGCTTTTGCTGTGAGCGAGAACGGGGTCTCGGGGTCGGCGTTCTTCATCTTCGCAACGGAAGACGGTACGTTGAGCGGATGGAATCCGGCGGTGGACCTTACCAACGCGATCCGGGTGGTGGATAACTCAAAGCCCGGCGGGGTCGATCATTCCGAGCTGGGCGCGGTTTACAAAGGGCTGGCGATTGCCACAACCACGGACGGGACATTTATCTACGCGGCGAATTTCCGCGACCGCAAGGTGGAAATCTATGACTCGAATTTTCAGTATGTGAAGTCGTTTCGAGATCCGAACGTTCCAAAAGATTATGCTCCGTTTGGCATTCAGGCCATTGGCGGCAAGATTTATGTAACCTATGCCGAGCAGAATGCCCAAAAACATGATGATATCCCCGGCTACGGTCACGGGTACGTGGATGTTTTTGGCCCGCACGGTGCGTTGTTGCAGCGGCTGGTTTCGCAGGGTCCATTGAACTCGCCCTGGGGCATCGCGCTGGCTCCGGCGAATTTCGGGACGTTTAGTAACGCGTTGTTGATTGGCAATTTTGGCAACGGTTGGATCAACGCGTTTGACCCGACAACCGGAGCGGCGCTGGGTTTCCTGGAAGATTCGCACAAGGCGCCGTTGGCGATTGATGGCTTGTGGGGATTGGCTTTCGGCAATGGTGTTTCGGCTGGAAGAACGAACGAGCTATTTTTCACGGCCGGAATTCAAGGCGAAGCTCACGGTCTGTTTGGCAAGTTGACAAGCTTTTAAGTAAGCGCCACTGTAGACCGCCTGGGTTCAGGGGCCCGGGAAACACTCAGGGGTTGGCTTCGGCCAACCCCATTTTTATCGCCGAAAATGGAGGTCAAAAGTTGCATGTGCAGCACATGCAAACATGTGCCGCACATGTCCGAAATACTACGGTTTCTCGCTCCACCACCAGAGCGGAGCGAGCGGTTTTTCGACCGGATAAACCTCGTTGAGCGTATCGCCTTGGAAGAGTTCTCCGTTCTTCATCACGAAGCCGATGGTGTTGGTGTTGTGGATGTCGTCGAGCGGGTTCTGGTTGAGGATGACGAGGTCGGCGAGCTTGCCGGGTTCGATGGAGCCGAGGTCTTGAGCGAAGCCCATGGCTTCTGCTCCGTGGATCGTCGCGGATTTTAAGACCTCCATGTTGCTGACGCCGCCCGAGGCCAGCGACCACATTTCCCAGTGATAGCCGAGGCCCTGGAATTGTCCGTGGCTACCGATGCAGATCTTGCCTCCTGCGGCGATGAGCTTTTTATCTTCCGCAGCCAATCGTGGAAAAGCTAGCTCATCTTTGCGCGTCCAGATCTGGCGGCGACGAGCGCGCTCATCGATGATGTTGTGCGGAATGAAGTGGCGGACTTTTGGGTCGTCATGCACTTCGGTGTTTTCGTAGTAGTAATTCTCTGCCCAAGGGCCGCCGTAGGCCACGATGAAGGTGGGCGTGTAGAAGATGCCGGAACGGGTCCAGAACTGCACGACGTCATCGAACAGCGGCGTGATGGGCATGCTGTGTTCGTTTCCGCTGAAGCCGTCGAGGGCGTGCGTTAGGTTCAGTTTCATATCCAGGCCACCTTCGGTGGTGGGCATGACGCCTTCGAGCTTGCAAGCCATGACCATGAACTGGCGCTGCTTGCGGTTGCCGACCAGATACGACTTGAGATACGTGGTGCGGTAGAACTTGCGGTAGCGCTGGACGACTTCGCGGGCATCGTCGAGCGACTGGAAGTCGGTGTCGGGGAAGACGCCGGGGCCGGTGGAGTAAGCGCGGGGGCCGAGGATGTCGCCGGTATCGACCATGTCTTGGTAGGCGAACATGTCGTTGGTCGCGGTTTGGGGATCGCGTCCGGCGGTGA
>JAYTQD010000084.1:0-1899 GCA_043746935.1 Acidobacteriaceae bacterium
CATGTTCGAGCGCGGTGCGAGCCAGGTCGCGCTCATGAAACCATCGTTTCTTGGCGACCGTCGCAGAAGAAAGCGTCGTTTCATAGGGCGGTCGCTTCGCAGCTGTTGTATCGTCGCCCACCAAAGGCTAACCCATCGGTCAAGCGGACAGTCAAAAGGCTGCGCCTTTTGTCTGCCGCTTACCTCAAACGTTAGGCCCTCTTGCATGAATGCAAATTCAGCACCGAGCTACGCAGAGAATGCCTCAAAGCGAATCAGCTCGCTTGGTGTAATTCTGGCTGTTCTGCCGCGAACGGAATGCCAGTCACGAGCTGCGCGGGCCGCCCGTCCTTCGGCGGTCGGCGCACCACCTGCACTTTGCCGAGGAGGAGAACTCTCCTTTCATTCATGCTCCGGCTCGCTGGTGAAGAAAGGGCTTCAGAATTTAGCCTTCGTTCGCGCACGCTTCATAAAAGAGCCAACAGCCACAATCCTTCAGTGCAGCGCCTCGGGCTTCGCTCAAAACACGGTTCGACGGTCCAGGCCTGCAGAAAGACCGCTCGTCTCCAAGAGAGCGGGAGTGCAAAGTTCGTGGTGTCGTCCGCCAAGGCCTAACCCTTCCATCGAGGGGATGCCCAAAAGGCTGCGCCTTTTGTGCACCCCTCATGTCAAACGTTAGGCCCGCCAAGCAGCGCCACGCACACAAGACCAGTTGCCCTGACGCGCAGCTCACGACTACTATCATCCAATTTCTCAGCCGTACTACAACTAGAAGGAAATTGAATGTCCAAGCAAGCCGAAATACTTGTTGATCCGAAGACAGGAGCGAAAGAACAAATATGGACCGGCTTCTCTTGGCCTTGCCTTTTTCTCGGAGTCTTTTGGTTCTTGTACAAGCGGCTCTACGGTTGGTCCGCAATCACATTCTTGGCCGCAATCATCACGAGCGGAATTGCATGGCTCTTCTTCCCGTTCTTCGCGAATGGGGTACATCGCACCAGTCTTCTGAAGGCCGGCTGGCTTCCTGAAGCTCAAGCGGCAGATTTTCTCGTTTCGCCCGAAACGCACATCCGTTGTCCAGATTGCAAGGAGTTGGTGCGCAAAGATGCTCGGGTCTGCAAGCACTGTAGAGCGTCGCTCGTCCCGCAGGCCTAACCCTTCCATCGAGGGGATGCCCAAAAGGCTGCGCCTTTTGTGCACCCCTCATGTCAAACGTTAGGCGTCACGAAATGCCTGCTACCGATACCGTCGAGTTACTCTCTGATTGGCCGCAACCTGGGACTGGCAACGCCGGGCCGATCATCCACTACGGTCAAGGCCCACTGAGACTCGCATACGAAACGCCAGCAACAGAAGTAGCCGTCGTCACAATTCCGCTTTGCCTTCAGATGCTCTGCGGCCACCCAAACGACGAAGCACTCCACAGTCACCCGCTGTACGACAAAGGCCTCAAGTTCTACTCCGTGCACCGCATAGGCAACTCATCGCGCCTCACAGCAATGGAGCTCGCGAACGCCGGGCATCCCGGACATGACTCAGCTTCGTACCTGAAGAACAAGGAACACTGGGTATTTACATTCCAAGATTGCACGGTAGAAGTCTTGGCACTCGCGCTCGAAGGCAACCGCCCGTCGTTCACTATCTGCCACTCTTGGAAGGAAGCCAATGCACTCCTCGCTTACAGTGACGCCTAACCCTTCCATCGAGGGGATGCCCAAAAGGCTGCGCCTTTTGTGCACCCCTCATGTCAAACGTTAGCCCTTAAATACAAAGCATGGAACAACTGGCGTTCCTGGGCAGCAGTCGTCGCGGTTGGGAGGCAACGTCCGTTGCCGCAGGCGCTCCACCACTGGCCCGTCTATCAAGCTACTGGGTTCAGCGCATGCACCTGCTGGGGCTGTCCGTCCGCTGGCGGCCAGA
>JAYTQD010000085.1:0-1899 GCA_043746935.1 Acidobacteriaceae bacterium
CCGTACACAAACAGTCCTGAAGACTGTTTGTGACTGGCGAAGAGACGGGCCTTGAGGCCTGGCGCGGCCTGCAAGGCTGAGCCTGAAGACGGCGATCCAGAATGGTGTCAGCAGCAACAGCTACTGGCAGATGTCCAGAACCCCGGTCATCAACCAGGCAGTTTCCAACGCGTGGCTCAAGGAGCAAGGTTTGCTCAGCGTGAAGGACCTGTGGTGCAAGGCACAGGGCTACACGGCAAAGAGAAAAAGGGAAAGCTTCGTCGAGCGAGCCGACTTGTTGAACCGCCCACTGCGGACCCGCATGGTGGGTGGTGTGGGGGGCGACGGTTAGAAGCCGTTGCCTACCCGATTAGCCATTGCCTCAGAAGTACACGGGGTCAAACGCTTCAAGCCAAAGCGGCTTTTGCTTAGCTCGCACTCCCTTTTTGACCCGAGCTGCCTTGGGATCACCACTCATTCCTCCGGTAGCGGAAACCGACTTGTACTCACCCGTGAGAAGGTTTGTGTCAGTAGTTTCCTCTCGATCAAGCTGTGCATCAACGTCAGTTCGCTTTTGACCGATCACCTGCCACCGGCTTCCCCGGAGGGCGAACTGAGTTACCAGGCCTGCCGCGCCCCAGCCGCCCCTGCTGTAGTGCCTGACAAGGAAGTTGCCCGCTTTCGCGGAAAGAATCTCGACCCCACATCTTCCTGCACAGTCCACGTATGCGACCTCCCGCGACATTGCGGCCACCTTTACTCCATCGATTTTGCGCCCCAGCACGTACAGTCGGGTGCTGGGCCCGGCCGTCCGCTCGATCTTTAAGACGCCGACCCAGTCTTGCTGCCCGTCCTGGTCCAAATCTGCCACAGCATAGCTAAGGACACTGAACTTACTGCCAATCGCTTCTGACAGCACCGCCAACACATCGGCCTCCGGTTCCGCCAGGGCTTTTGAACATAGCGCAGCACCGAACAGCACACAAAGAAGCAAGCGAACGTATCGAGACATGATGAAATGGCTAACGTTGAAGGCAACCGGACCGCAACCCTTGCGGCGAAGCCGCCTCCTGCAGTTGCGGGTCCGTGTTGGCCGACCAGTTGTGCCGCATGTTTCCCGAGCCGGTCACATCGTACATAACGCGTTGCATTTGTCGGTGTTCATTGTCTCAATGACGCGACGTACGTTGAGCCGGAATTGGACCGGAACACTCGTAAGTACCAATTCGCCAACTCGTCGAATAGTGTCCCGTCGATCTTTCGGCAGGGATTCGGCGTATACGGCAGCGCGCAGTGCCAGTGTCTCAAGAAGCTCAGATCTGAGCTTTTCGTTGAATCGAGGCTCCGCTACAGAGGCCAATGACTGGGAAAGAAAAGCCTCCATACCACCTCGAAACTGGGTCAATCCCGCCAGTCTGATCGGTGTGAGCTGATCGCCGGGTAGGTTCTGCACAAAGCTGGCCATGTATGGGATTTGTACTGCGAAGCACGAGGTAAGGAAGTTCGTTAATGGCAGGATTTGATCCTGAAACTTCAGTGTGTTTCGTTCGGCGAGCGCGCGGACATGCGTCGCAGCTTCAACTGGATCCTTCGTCTTTAGTCCGATGTTTTCGATGCCAAACAAGGCGAGCGACACGTTGACCGCGTTGGCGGCGCCGCAGGCCTCCATAAGTGATTTCAGAGGGTCTTCAGCTGTTCGTGCCGCGACCAATACATCTTGGTCAATGAGCTGCGCGAGCAACGGGGAAACCCTCTGGACGCTGGGATCGACTCCCGCTGCGGCGTATTCCTTCAGGAGCGCCTGATACTTAGCACTCGCATCCATAGACGCCTGCACCGCCTCGCTCGCCGCGAGAGCGGCACCGGGCAAGAACGACAACACCAGGAGCAGGCGAGCGAGGTAATTCATGCGGCACAACG
>JAYTQD010000086.1:0-1897 GCA_043746935.1 Acidobacteriaceae bacterium
ACCTCTTGGCCCCATGGCGGCGGCGTTTTCTGCTCGAACACCTGATCGGCGAACGCAACTTAAGCCGCAACACTCAGCACAGCTACCGCGACGCCTTAAGTTTGACCTTACGCTTCCTGGCTCAGCGTCGCCGAGGTGCGATCGAGACCCTCACCCTCTTCGACCTCTCCGCGGCACGAATCCGGGGCTTTCTGACCGATCTGGAACAATGCCGCCACTGCGGTCCGCGCACTCAGAACCAGCGTTTGGCTGCCTTGCATGCCTTCGCACACTTTGTCGCCCAGCGGCGCCCCGAATATTGGGAATGGGCCACGCAAATCCGCGCCGTGCCGTTTCGCAAGTGCTCTAATCGCCTCATCCCGTTCCTGGAAAAAGAGGAGATGCACGCCCTCTTGGAGGCTCCGGATCGATCCTCCAGCCAAGGAGAGCGAGATTATGCCCTCTTGGCTTTCCTCTACAACACCGGCGCCCGTGCCGATGAAGTCGCCAAACTGACCATCGCCGATCTGGACCGGGTCACCAGCAGTGTGCGACTTCATGGCAAGGGGAACAAACACCGTTGCTGCCCGTTATGGAAATCTACCACCCAGACACTTCGAAGTTTGGTGGGCAAGCGTCCACTGGCGGAGTTGGTCTTCTTGAACTGTCGTGGCCAGCCCTTAACCCGCTTTGGGGTGCATGCCCTGGTCGAGCGTCACGCCCGGACTGCGAGCCGCAACCGCACCTCTCTGCGGGCCAAGCGGGTCAGTCCGCACGTCATCCGGCACTCGACCGCCATGCACTTGCTCCGTTCCGGCGTCGATATCAACACGATCCGTGCTTGGCTTGGTCACGCATCCCTCCAGACGACCCACATCTACGCAGAGAGTGTTCTGGCGATGAAGGCCAAGGCCCTGGCGGCCTGTTCACCTCCTGTCGCCAGCCATGACAAGCCCTCGCGCGCGTTGATGCCCAGTGCCACGATCCTTCAGTTCTTACGCAGTCTGTAGGGGTCGAAAGTTAGGTGGCGTCAAAGTTGCGCTTTCGCGCGGCCGGTCACGCTTTTGGGCGCCGACGCCACATAACCATACTGGCCACATAAGATGCGGGAAAACCGCCCGTCCGCTTCGGAGGGAGGGGCAGGGGCTAATCCCCTGTTCCTACCCCTATCGAATTCTCGAAGCGGCCGACTGATGCAAAACCATGTCCAGCTTTTTGTGGAATATTTTTTATGCGCGTGCATGCGCAGTCGTTCGCGAAGAGGGGCTGAGCGTTCGTGCCTCGTGCGAGGTGGCTCTGGTCCGATTCCGCCCAATTCTCCAGACCCGTGCTACAAATCCCCCCGCGCAAGCGAATCGTTTGGGCTCGGGCCAGGCGTGCTGAGCTCTGGACGGCGGCTGGTGAGGGCCAGCGGGAACAGGAGGAGAAACCACACCAGGGACAAAATGATTTTCGGTGTGGAAACGGACTGGAAACGGACTGGTTTTCCGAAGCGCAGGTGGAGGAGGTGGATCGAGGCCATGAACCCGTCTTCCCAGCTGGAAATTCCATTCCCAGACTTCGTGGCTTTGTTCCTTTGTTGTTCAATTCTCCGGCTTTTACCCTCAACCCGGTTTTTCCACGTCGCAGCGTAGCAGCGAATGTGAGTTCGCTCTGACTCGGCCGGGGCAGAGGAAGTGAGCGGGCTTACGACCGCTGGACGGCGGCTGGTGACGGCCAGCCGGAACAGGCCTTCGCGAAACGTGGCGGCCTGGCGCGAGACTAGGAAAGGATCGTAAGCACGATGTGAGAGGCGGCCGGAAATGAAAAACGGTAAAGAAACGGTAAACAAATGGCCGATCTGGAAAAAACCGTTGAGTTGACCAGGAGAGAGCGGAGGAAGCGGAGCGTGAACGACTTGGGCTCAAACCGGAGCGCA
>JAYTQD010000087.1:0-1893 GCA_043746935.1 Acidobacteriaceae bacterium
CTCCGCCAGAACTGATTGCGACAGATGTCTCAGCGATCGTCCTCGAGCTTGCCATCGATGGTTTTTATACAGACTACGAGCTCTCCCGCGGCATGGAAGACCCGCTGCTGCGCGGGCAATATTTCGTGCCCCAAAAAGGAGGTTCGCAGGTCAGTCCAAAACTCCGCCAACTCGTTGAGTTTCGCTGCTGCGACCTTCGTGAGCCTGGATGTGTCAAGGCAAAGTAGAAACTTCCTGTTCCCAGCAAAGTAGATCGTTCCGGTTTTGCGCTAATGGAAGGAGCCCGTAGGGCGACTGGAGTTAGCGCAAAACCGGCGGCGTCATGTTGGGACCGGAGGTGGTTGACCCGCCTTCCCTACTGGCATGCCAGCGGCTAGCTTGAAGTTTTTCATCCAACTGCTCTTGCCTCCCTTGTTATGGTCTTTGCGGGCGGGCTGCGAAGAAGGAGCAGGCGGCGCAGGCGTTTGCCGCACGCAGGCCTTCAACGGAATCGTTGTTTCTCCCACGCGGCCATGGATTGTTCCGTCCAGCCTTCGCTCCACGCGGATCGTCGCCGACCTCAGTCCAGGCCGAATGGAGTCTTTCGGAATCTGGTAGTGCTTCCCGCTCCAACTGATGGTGTAATCATTGGCCACCCGCCGAGTCTCGACATGGCTGAGAATGCTGTCCAGTTCCTGCCGATCCCCAAGCCCCCGATGCGCATCCACTTCACTTGCCGCTTCTCGCCCAAAGCGCTTCTTCCACATCGGCAGAAACACTTTCTCCAAATACCGGTTGCTTTCCTCTAGCGTCTTCACGCCCGCCTTTCTCAATGCTTTCACCAGCCGGTCCTGCAGCGTACCGAAGCAGCGCTCTACCCGGCCCTTGGCTTGCGGCGAATGTGCGTGAATCAACTCAATGCCTAGCTCTCGCAATGCACGTCCGATCTGCGTTTCTCCTTCCTGGCTCATCTCTTCGCCATAGCCAAGCCGCCTCGGATTCACACGAAACAGTCCCGCCTTGTCGGTGTAAAAAGCCATCGGCCGTCCGTGCTGCTCCAGATACTTTTTCAGCACTTTCATATGCTCGACCGTCGAATCTTCCGCCACAAACCGGGCGAACAGTTCGCTACTGGCATCATCGATCATCGCTATCAGTTTCACCGGCTCCGTGCTCCGTCCTTCCAGCCAATCGTGAATGCTGGTGTCCCACTGCACCAGCTCCCCGCAGCAACTCCGCCTTGGCCGCCAGACGTGCATTTGCTTGACCTGTCTTTGTTTCGCCTTCCACGCTCCGGCTTCCATCAGCCACTTCCGCAGCGTCTCTTTGCTGACCGTGATCTTGTGCTGTTCGGCTAAGTATTCCGCTGCCAGTGTCGGTCCGAAGTCGGCGTATTCGGCCTGATAGATCTTTACCGCTCGCTCGCTATCCTTCTTGGCTAATCGCCGGTTGGACCGCTTGCCGCGCAGCCCGTGCACCACCACCCCATCCCCACCCTTTCTCAACCGCCTCACCATCTCCCGTACCCACCGCTCGCTGAGCGTTAACTGTGAGGCACCCTCGGCTTGCGTCAGATGTCCATCCTTTACCTCATGCATTACCTTCAATCGATCCAGTTCTTTTTGGCTTAGCAATATCCGTTCCTGTTCGTGGGTCACTATCTAGAGTCGCCATACTCATCAGGAACTTTCTACTTTGCTCATACAGGAACTTCTCACATTGCTGCGACATTTACCAAGAACAGCCACTTAAAGTTACATTGTTTATGATATTCTACTTTCTGATCGAGCGATGGGAAGCGCCCCATCTCCATTAGCCTCTGCGGCCCGCACCCGGCCGCTCGTCAATCGCATAGTACCTTTCAAGCCCCGGAAAGAGGATGTTATTCGCTGAGCGCAAGCGGATCGAAAGGTA
>JAYTQD010000088.1:0-30409 GCA_043746935.1 Acidobacteriaceae bacterium
ACGGAAGTGCGGGAGATGATTGGGACGGAGTACGGTCCAACCTACCTGCCGGCTGCGGCCAACGTTTACAAGTCGAAGAAAGACGCGCAGGAAGCGCACGAAGCCGTGCGTCCGACTTCGGCGTTGCGAACCCCCGAGTCCATCAAGAAATATTTACAGGAAGATGAATTCAAGGTTTACAAGCTGATTTGGCAGCGTTTTATTGCTTCGCAGATGACGCCCGCGGTGTTTGACCAGACGACTGTCGATATTGATGCCAAGTCTGACGCGGACGCTTACTGGCTCCGGGTCACCGGTTCGGTGATGAAGTTCGACGGCTTTTTGAAAGTTTATGAAGAGTCGAAGGACGTTAAAGACGACGACGACGAAGAGCTGAAGCACAAATTGCCGCCGCTTGAAGCGGGGCAGAAGCTGACGCTCAAGAGCGTAATGCCGGAGCAGCATTTCACCGAGCCTCCGCCGCGCTTCAACGAAGCTTCGCTGGTGAAGGAGTTGGAAGAACGCGGGATTGGGCGGCCTTCCACCTACGCGGCGATTCTGTCGACGATTCAGGAACGGCAGTACGCGCAGAAGATTGGCGGCAAGTTTACGCCGACGGAGATTGGGTTTGTCGTTACGGACCTTCTCGTCGAGAACTTCCGCGACATTTTCGATCCGCAATATACGGCTGGCCTGGAAGGCGAGCTGGACGGGATCGAAGATGGCACCACGAAATGGACGGACGCGCTGGCGGGATTCTACAAGCGCTTTGAGAAAGATCTCCGGTATGCGGAAAAGCATATGGAGAACATCAAGCGCATGGAGAAGCCGACCGACGAGAAGTGTGAGCGCTGCCAATCGCCGCTGGTGATCAAGTGGGGCAAGCACGGTTCGTTCTTTGCGTGCAGCACGTACGACAAAAAGAATCCGGATAGCTGTACTTTTACGAAAGAAAATCCTATAGCGCTGCCGGATTTGGATACAGCCGACACGCAGGAGACGACGCAGGAAGAATATTGCGAGAATTGCGGCCGCGTAATGGTTTTGAAACGTGGTCGATTCGGGCAGTTCATGGCGTGTACGGGATATCCGGATTGCAAGACGACGCGGCGGCTGGATCAGGGCAAGAAAGTTCCTGATATTCCACTCGACGAGAAGTGCCCGAAGTGTGATCGCAACATGATTCTGCGCCACGGACGGTATGGGGAATTTACATCCTGTAGCGGATACCCGGAATGCAAGTACATCAAGCAGAATTTTATTGGCGTGAAGTGCCCACTGTGCGAGGACGGAGAAATTGTCGAGAAGCGGGCGCGCAAGGGCAATACATTTTATGGTTGCGGAAGTTATCCGAAATGCAAGTTTACGGCGGCGCATAAGCCGATTCCGGAGAAGTGCCCTTCGTGCGGGAATGCCTATTTGGTCGAGAAGTTCCTGAAGGCTGGGCCGGTGATTGCGTGCCCGAATAAGGAGTGCGAGTACGAGAGGGAAAATCCTGGGGCGGTAGCGGCAACGGCTGGTGCGGAAGCTTCGGTCTAGCTGAGACAAAGCCCCGCTCCTTCGACTACGCTCAGGACAGGCTCTGTCGCTGAAGTACGCGACAAGGACGGGGCACCCCCTTGATATTGGGCTTCCGCCAAGACCACGCGGGCAAGAGTGCCCGCGCCACACAATCTCGCCACAGAATTTTTTGTTTCCACGCGGCGCGCTGGACATCTAACTGGATGCAACTCGTACACTACATTGATCCACAAATTACTTTGGAGGAACTATGCCTAAGAAGCCGACACACGCAGATGCCCAACTAATTCTTCAACTCTATGAACTCCGCCGAGAGCCTGAGATGCGCAAGGCTCGCGACTTTTCGACCATGAAGTTTTGGCCGCAGAGCGCGGAGGACTACATCAAGGTGGCCTCGGCCATGGGGACTCCAGAGAACCAGCACTTGCGCCAGGTCAACAGTTATTGGGACATGGTGGCGGCGTTTGTGGTGCAGGGCGTGCTGAATGAGGCGTTGTTCTTTTCCCCGGGCGTGGCGAATGAGATGTTGTTTGTTTTTGCCAAAGTGCAGCCTTTCCTGAAAGAGATTCGCGAGAAGACGCAGAGTCCAATGGCGTTTGCGAATGTCGAGAAAGCGATCAGCAAGAGCAAGAGCGGCAAAGAGCGTTTTGCCGTGATCTTGAAGCGCGTTGAAGGTATGCGGAAGACGATGAAGGCGTAAAGCGCCTTGGGAAAGCCCCGCCCCTTCGACTTTGCGCAGGGCAGGCTCGGTCGCAAAAGAAAAAACGCGACAAGGACGGGGCACCCTACCGACCCTTATGGCGAAACGTAGGGTTTTTTCTCTTCTGCAAAAATTTCTTGTGGGGAGTCTGTACGTTAGCCCCATGCTCGCGTGCGCGCAAACAGCCGCACGAATCTGGAATTCGAAATGCTGGGCCGCCCCGATTCGAAGTATGCGGCGGACACGCTTTGGCTGACCGGATGGGAGCGGTCGAATTTGGGTCCGGCGCTGGCCGAGCATGGGGCCAAGCTAGAGGCCGACAAGCGGCCCGAGGAGCATTTCTTCATGCGCTCCGACAATTACGTGCTCGCGAAAAAAGGCGTGGTGGCGCAGACCGTGTCGAGTTATGGGATGCACAAGGATTATCACCAGCCGAGCGATGACTTGGCGCACATTGATTTCCAGCACATGACCGCGGCCATCGGATCGATGATTCTGCCGGTGCAGTGGTTGGTAAATTCTGATTTTGTGCTGTCGTGGAATGCTGGGGGAAAGCCTTAGTTCTTCCCTTAAGTTCTTCGCGGGCGAGGGTGCCCGCGCCACACGATCACGAGATGTATTCGCGGATGTATTCGTCGCGGGAGCGGGCCAGGTCATGGGCACTGCCGTCGAAGATTACGTGGCCTTCGCGTAAGACCAGGAAGCTCATCGAAATCTGCTTTCCGGGTGGTAGCGGGAGCATTTTATTTTCGTCGCCGTCGAAGTAGTGACTGGCCATGGTAAAGGCATCCTGCAAGCGATGCGTGACGAGTAGGGAACTGCTGTTGTAGACATCGCGCTGTTTGACGAGCAATTCGATGATGGTGGTGGACGTGACCGGATCAAGGCCGCCTGTGGGTGAGTCGTAGAGGAGCACTTCGGGTTGATTGATCATGGCGCGGGCGATGGCCACGCGCCTTCTCATGCCGCCGGAGAGCTCGCCAGGGAACATGTCCATCGTGTGTTCCAGTTCGACAAAACTGAGCGCCTTGCTCACGCGGCGTTCGATCTCTCCCGCGCCAATTTTTCCCTCTTCCAACAAGCGAAACGCCACGTTGTCCCGCACGGTAAACGAGTCGAACAGGGCGCTTTCCTGAAAAACCATTCCAATGCGTCGGCGTAATTCGAAGAGGTCTTGCTCGTGCAGCGCGGAGACTTCTTCGCCGAGAACCCAGATGCGGCCCGCGTCGGGCTTGATCAGACCGAGAGCGAGTTTCAGGATGATGCTCTTGCCGGAACCGGCGACGCCGAACAGGGCTTTCGTTTCTCCCTGCGCCAAGTGGAATGAGATGCCGTCGAGTACTGGGTGTTCCTGAAATGCAATCGAGACGTTGTCAAAAACAATCGCGCTGGCCGCGGACAAATCCTCCAAGGCTGCGGGCTGTTGAGGCGCGGCGATTGGCATTAGCGGTACCCGGCGAAGGTCAGCATGAGCAGGCGCGTGACCACAGCGTCGGTCAGCAGGATCAGCACGGAGGCGGCAACCACAGCCTGCGTTGTGGCGCGGCCTACACCTTGCGTTCCGCCGCGGCTATTGATGCCGTAGTAGCATCCGACGGTGGCGATCAGGAATCCGAAGATGGGCGGCTTGATGAGGCCCATGATGATGTCGTCCCGCACCAGTGATTCCCAAGCCGAGGTCCAGTACTGGCGGACATCCAGGCCCAGCAAAACCTTAGCCACGACCATGCCGCCGAACAGGCCCATGAGGTCGGAAATAATGGTGAGGAAAATCAGCATGAAGACGGTGGCGACGACGCGTGGGGCGATGAGCTTCTTGAGCGGGTCGGTGCCCAGTGCCCGCATGGCGTCGATCTGCTCGGTGACCATCATGGAGCCGAGTTCGCTGGCGATGCCCGAAGCGTTGCGGCCAGCGACCATGAGTCCGGTGAGGACGGGGCCCAGTTCGCGCACCATCGAGAGGGAAACGAGCTGGCCAATGAAGGACAACGAGCCGAAGCGCTGTAGGCTGTTGGCGCTTTGCAGGGCGAAGACGAATCCGGTGAAGAAGCCGGTCAGGATGACAATGGGCAGCGAGCCAACTCCGATGAAGTCGCACTGGACCAGAATGTCGCGAAGGTAGCGGGGACGTTGAAATAGGCTGGCGATGGAGCGGGCCGCGAGCAGGCAATACTCCTGCACGGATAAGACTTTTTCTTTGGCGAAATCTGATGGAGAGATTAGTTCCAAACCGTCACCTGGCCGATGCGTGTCGTTTGCTATCCGCGAGCAGCCTGATGGGAACTATAACAAAGGTGGGCCGCATGAAGACGGGTTCTTAGCGGAACGGCCTTATTCCCGGACCTTTTTCTTAATCTCAATGCTGAGGCGCTTGATTTTCTGGTTGAGCGTGGACAGCGGCACGCGGAAGCGCTCGGACGCTTCCGTTTGGTTCCAGTTGCATTTTTCCAGCATGCTGACGAGGATGCGGCGCTCGCATTCCTCGAGAATATCGAAGAGCGAGGCATCGCTGGTGTGATCCATGAGCGGGATCAGTTCCTGACGGTTAGCGACGTGGTCGGGCATCAGGTCCATGCCGATTTCGATGGCATTGGAGAGCACGACGGCGCGCTCCATAACGTTTTCCAGTTCGCGAACGTTTCCCGGCCAGGAGTGATTGACGAGTGCGCGCAGGGATTCGGCGGCGATGCGGCGCAGCGGACGCTCGTTTTCCTCGGAATACTTCTTTAGGAAGTGGTCGACGAGCAACGGGATGTCCTCCTTGCGTTGACGCAGCGGGGGCAGGTCGATGTTGATCACGTTCAATCTGTAGAACAAGTCTTCGCGGAAGTGGCCTTCTTTCACTTGCTGCCGCAGATCGACATTCGTGGCGGCGAGGATGCGCACGTCCACGGTAACTTCCTGGACGCCGCCAAGGTGCATGAATTTTTTCTCTTGCAGCACGCGCAGGAGTTTGGCCTGGGTTTCCATGCCCATGGTGCCGATTTCGTCGAGAAAGAGCGTGCCCTTGTCGGCAACTTCGAAGAGGCCTTTCTTGGAGGCGATGGCGCTGGTGAAAGCACCCTTCACGTGGCCGAAGAGCGTGGATTCCAGCAGGTCGCCGGGCATGAAGCCGGTGTTGACGGGGACGAAGGGCTGGTCTTTGCGCGGGGAATAGAGATGGATGGCTTTGGCAATGACTTCCTTGCCGGTGCCGCTTTCGCCTTGGATGAGGACGGTGGAGCGGCTGGGAGCGACCTGCGCGATGAGGTCAAAAATTCGCAGCATGGGTTCGCTTTTGCCAATGATGTTGTCGAAGCTGTAGCGCTGCTTGAGGGCGCGCTTGAGTTGAATGTTTTCTTCTTCCACGCGGCGGCGGCGGACGGTTTCGCGCACGTCAGCGAGCAGTTTTTCGTTGTCCCAGGGCTTTTGGATGAAGTTGGTGGCGCCTGCCTGCATGGCGTGGACCGCGTTCTCCAGGGTGCCATAGGCGGTGATCATGATCACCGGCAGGGCGTTGTCGCGCTCACGAATGGAGGCTAGGACTTCGAAGCCGTCTTGGTCGGGCAGGGCCTTGTCTAGCAAGACGAGGTCGAAGGGTTTTTCGCCGAGGCGCGCGAGTCCCTTGGCGGCGTTGGCCGCAGTCGTGACTTCGTAGCCTTCGAGTTCGAGGAGCGTTTGCAGCGATTCCCGGATCTCGGCTTCATCGTCGATGATGAGGATTCGCCCTGTGGCGGGAACGGCTGCGGTCCCCGACGGATGCCGCGTTAGAACACCGGCTTCAGACATGGAGTGCCTTCCTGCTTAACGGGAATTCGAGATGGAATGTGGTGCCTTGGCCAACGGCGCTCTCCACGCGAATCTTACCCGCGTGTTCCTGGAGAATGCCGTAGGTGACGGCGAGACCGAGACCGGTGCCGCGATTTTGTCCTTCGCGCGGCGCGTTCTTGGTGGTGAAAAACGGATCGTAAATTCTAGCGATGTGTTCCTGCGCGATACCGGAGCCGGAATCGGAGATGGAGATACGCACGGCGTTGCCGTTAGAGGTTGCGATGCGCAGTGTTCCGCCGGCGCCCGCCATGGCGTCTTTTGCATTGAGAAACAGATTGAGGAAAACTTGCTGCAAGCGGCCGGTGCTGCCGTATATCAGCGGCAGGTTTTCGTGGAGTTCGGCTTCGACTTCGACATGGGCGGTTTTGAATTGATGTTCGAGCAGGGCGAGGGTGTCGCGGACGACTTTGTTGATATCGACATCGCCAAATTCCGCCCCGCTGGTGCGGGAGAAATTCAGCAGATTGTTGACAATCTCGGAAGCGCGGAAGGTTTGGCGCGTGATTTTTTCCAGCAGCGCGGATTTCTTCTCGTCACCTTGGACTTGTTTGGAAAGCATTTGCGCGTAGGAGGAAATGACAGCAAGGGGGGTATTGACTTCGTGGGCGACGCCCGCCGCCATTAGTCCAATAGAGGACAGCTTGTCCGCCTGCGCCAGCTGGGACTCGAGTTCGACGCGCTCGGTAATGTCGTCGATGATGATGAGCCGACCAATGACGCTGAACTTGCGGGTCACGAGCGGTGCTATGGCGACGTTGACGCGGCGCGTTTCCCCGGCAGGCGTGTCGAGGCGGAATTTGTACAGGTTATGGATACCGGTGTTTTGCCGCACGTGGTAAAACTCTTCCACGAAGGCAGGGGGCATCACTTCGCTGAGCGGACGGCCCACGGCGCGGGCGCGGGGCAGCGCGTACATGACTTCCATCTGCGAATTCCAGGATTCAATTCGGTCTTCGAGATCCACCGCCAGAACGCCAACGCTGATGGATTCCACGATGCTCTCGTTGAAGTCCTTGAGGCGCTCGTATTCTGATACTTTCTGCTCCAACGAAGCATAGAGGCGCGCGTTTTGAATGGCGATGCCGATATATCCTGCCAGGGTTTCCAGCAGCGCGACGTCATCGCTGGTGAGAAAATCTCCATCGACGGTTTTACCCAGTCCCAGTGCGGCGATGGTGCGGTTTTGCACCACGCAGGGAATGTAGTAATTCAAATCGAGCTTGGCAATGGTGTCGCGCGCGGAGGGCGTTTCGCGCGGCAGCATGTGTGTATTTTCGAAGAACAGGTGCCCTGCGTTGTCTTCGGGGCGCGCCCGGCCTAGAAAGCTTAAATCCATGGCGCCCGCGGGAGCGATGCCAAAGGATTTGGCCAGTTGGAACTGAACGGGTATCTCGTTCGAGGCCAGGAAAACACCCATGCGGTCCACCAGCAGAGTGTGCGAAAGGCGGTCCACCACCGATCCCAACATCTTGTTAAGATCTTTTTCCGAGCTCAGCTCACGCCCGAACTCCACCAGCGTTCTGCGGTAGTCGTAGCGAGTGCGATAGAAAACCTGATCAAGCTGCTGTTGAATCCAGTTCTTGACCGGGTCGAAGAGCAGCGCAGTCACGACCATCGCGAGAATTAGGCCGGCAGGTCCACTGCTCGGTATCCGCGCTTGGATCAACTGCGCAACGCCGGCGACGACCCCAAAGTACACACCTACGATCGAGGCCGCTGCCAAGGTGTAAACCACCCCTCGCTTGAAGATGAGGTCGACGTCCATCAGCCGGTAGCGGAAGATGGCGTAGCCAAACGTGAGTGGCAACAGCACCAGCGACAACACCGACCACTTCATCAGTCCGGCGGGAACGAAATCATTGAGCGCCGGAATCACGAAGGGCAGCACATAAAACAAAGTGAACGGCGCGACGGCGAGAATCGTCCCGCGCATCAGCCACTTCATCTGTTGACGCAGAACTGGCTGGCTCGCCTGCCGGTAGGTGCGACGCATCACGAACGCCGCGCCTAAAAAGTAAACCGCCAGATAAGCCATGGTTAGGCGGTCGAGATTGAAAACCAGGTTCGCGCGCGCCGTCAGCGTGCTGAGGGCCAAGACTTGGATCGTCAGCAAAATCGCGCCCGGCGCGTACACCAACCACAGCGTAGTGCGGTGTTCCCGCACCCAGGGACGCTTTTCCGGAAACACCAGCGCAAAATGAAGAAACAACGCGGGCTGCAACAATCCCGCCACCACGTTGCTTCCAAGAATGATCCAGTCAAAATCGTTCAACTTGCCCGTGTACTTGAACGCGTAATACACAAACGAAACCAGGCAGAAGATGTAGAAATGAAGAGATCCGGGAGCCGTCCACCGTCGCAGGAGGATGTACATCCCAATGCCGAGGTATATGAGGGCGATGAAGCGCAGCCAGTCGTTGGCCGAGCGATCCGCAGGAACCAGCACAACCACGGTATCCAGCGGAATCCCGCCGCGGACCAGGGAATACGTGGCCTTGGCCCAAACACCCTTCCTGTAGATCTGGCGCATCAGGGCGGGCATTGCCGCTGTATCCTGCCGTTCCACGGCCACCAGCTGGTCGCCAGCCTTGATCCCAGCGTGATCGCCGGGGCCTCTGGCTTCCACTCGACTGGCCACCAGATGCCCGTTCGCCTCGTCCCACACGACTCCATCGTAGGGAACCTGAAAAGCGTGTTCTTTGGAGAAATTGAGGCCAGCAAAAATCACTGCCGCTGCGGAGAGCAGGACGAGGAGGACAACCGTGAAGCGAGTTTGAAATTCGCGATTCATGGTTCGGCCGGAACCGACTGCGCTTTCGCCAGCGGTTCCAATCGCGTTAACACTCTGATTGAGCAACTTGAATGCCACCGTCTCTTAAATCCTGAAGGTATAAGTCCATAAAAACATGTAGCTTACACCATTGTAAGCACGCGGCTCGGCTGAGTATATGTTTTTTGGGAGTAATCTTCCGGAATATGGATTCTTCCCAGGGACCGTTGGAAGGTTCTGCGTGTCGCAACTGCGGGTAGAATCAGGTCGAGGCGGCTGTAAGTGAGGTAAGAAGGCCGTGAAAAGTTCGTATCTAGGCCACCTCAATGTAAGCTGAAGGGCCTTTGGGGGAAAAAAGGCGGAGAGCTGAAGCTTTCCACCGAGCGATATGAGGAGATCTCTACACGGCATAGAGGTTCCGTGATTGAATTGAGTTGCCCGATTAGCGAAGAAAAGCTGAGGAAAAACTTGAAATTGGAAGAGGGAAGCACCGCTGCGGCAGCGGAGATCGAGAACCCGTCGGGACCGGAGGAGTGTTTTACCACCCTGGACGGCGGTCGCGTCCGCTATTTACAAGCCGGTTCAGGTCCGCCGCTGGTGTTGTTGCATGGATTGCTGGGGTATTCATTTTCCTGGCGGTTCAATCTAGAGGCGCTGGCACAACAGCGAAGAGTATTGGCGCTGGATCAGCTGGGAGTGGGATTTTCCGACCGCCCCCGGGATCTAACTTGCACCATGCGGGCTGTGGCAGCCCGTACGCTGGCCTTTATCGACCAGCAGGCTCCGGGTCCGTTCGACCTCCTGGGTACCTCGCACGGGGGCGCTATCGCCATGTGGGTGGCCGCCCAGATGGCGGAGCGTGGTGACCGGCGATTGCAGCGCCTGATCCTGGTAGCGCCAGCCAATCCTTGGTCAACGCACGGCCGCCGTTTGGCGCCGTTTTTTGCCCAGCCCCCAGTTTCCGCGGCGCTACACTCGATCCTGCCCAGGGCGAGCTTTGTCTGGGGATTCTTCATTCGCCGAATGTACGGAGATCCCGCCAGGATGCCCCCGGGCACGGTGAAGGGCTATTCCGCAGCCCTGGCCCGTGACCGGAGCTGGGAATATGGCCTCAGTGTCTTGGAGAGTTGGATAGAAGATCTGGAGGGACTGAAAACCCTCCTGCCGAAGCTGGCAGACCTCCCAACCTTACTGATCTGGGGCGATGCCGATCCCGCTGTCTATCCGGAATCCGCTGAACCGCTCCGCGAATATTTCCGTAACTGCGAGTACGTCCGCTTGCCAGGGGTCGGCCACTTGCCCTACGAGGAAGCTCCCGCGGAGTTCAACCGCGCAGTCACTGAGTTTTTGCGGAAGCCGCTTTAGGGAGAAGCCAAGAGAATGTGGCAGCACTTGTTCGACATCCTGAAGGCGCACATGGCTACTCACGGGTATCTCACCGTGGCTGTGGCCCTGCTGTTGGAGAACGCTGGTCTGCCCGTTCCCGGCGAGACCATCTTGCTGCTGGCGAGTTTTCTTGCCTACTCGGAGCATCGCCTCAGCCTGCCGGTGATCATTCTCACGGGAGTAATTGCCGCCACGCTGGGCGATAATATCGGGTTCACGATCGGGCACTACGGCGGCAGACCTCTTCTAACCCGCTATCAGCATCTGTTTCGTATTTCCGATGCCGTGATCGCCCGGGGCGAACGGCTCATGCAGCGCTACGGACCACCCATTATTTTCGTGGCTCGCTTCATCTTTGGACTGCGTGTGGTGGCCGGTCCATTGGCTGGCGTGCTCGGCATGAACTGGGTGCTGTTTGCCTTGTATAACTTTTTGGGTGCGGCGCTTTGGGTGACGGTGATCGCGTTTGCTGGCTACTTCTTTGGAAGCCAATGGGAAACCCTGCTGAGGGTCATGGGACGTGCCAACTTCCTCGTGTTGATCCTCGCAGCGGTCGTGGCTGCGTTTGTCTGGTGGCGCCGAAGGCGAAACCTGGTCGCGGAAGCTCCACCCACCCGCAAGTAGTACGCTGCCGTTGGTTACTTGCGACGCCACCAGCCTTCAGGGAAGCTGGAAGGGTCGCAAATGACGAACTCTACCCCAGTCTTGCCTTTGGCACGCGCGCCGATTCCGGAAATCTGGAAGCGGTCGCTCATTGCGGTGCTCGGCCTGGGCTTTTCCTTCGCTGCGGCCCTGTTCTCAACGGTGACGCGAGAAGCAGGAAATATTGCTGCCACCGCTGTTCTAGCGGGGGCATCGCTGCTCGTTTCGGTTTGGGTTGGCATGACCACCGTGCCCTATTTGGCGCGCCGGGTCGTGTCCGGGGCAAGGTGGCAGGATTCCTTTGATTTCGAAGTGACCCGGGCTGGCATTGTGTACGTGCTGGCGACGCTGCTCATTGGCGTAGCCGCGCTCAATACCGGGAACAACCTGCTCTACCTGATTATCTCCACCATGCTGGCGGCGGTTTTGGTTTCTGGCGTGTGCTCGAGTCTAGTGCTCGGCGGCTTGGCGCTCAGCGTGAACCTGCCGCAGCACGTTTTCGCCGGAGAGCCGGCGTCCGGGAGTTTAGAGCTCACCAATTCCAGGCGCTGGCTGCCCTCGCTTTCCATCACCATTGTGCCTCCGAAAAAACGCAAGGTACAAGAGCGATGGCGCACCGAACGCGGCACGTTCGGATTTCCTCCCCACTGGCCTCCCGAGCGGCAATGGCTGAGCATGAAGGACGTTAAAATTCGCCGTATGCCGGATGAGCCAGTGCCGCCGCCGGTTTTTCTGGGAGCCATCCACTTCTCCTTGATTCCGCCGCGTTCTTCCGCCACATCGGAGATCGAGATCTGTTTTCAGCGGCGTGGGTTATATCGTCAGGACGCCTTGGCGCTGATCACCGTCTTTCCATTCGGTTTGCTAGTGAAGCGGCGTAGCATCGCGTTTTCCCATGAGTTGATTGTCTATCCAGCTGTGGACGGCAGCAGCCAACTTGCCCGAATCCTTCCGGCGATTGCCGCCGACCTGAGCAGCATGTATGCGGGAATGGGACAGGATCTACTGCGGATTCGCCCCTACGAGGCTGGCGATTCCGCTCGTCACGTGGACTGGAAGGCCACAGCGAAATCCGGCTCACTGAAAGTGCGCGAGTTTGCCCGCGACGAAGAGACTCGCCTGCGCATTGTGTTCGATAACCCCGCGCCGGGCCAGGTTTCCGAGGAGTCCTATGAACTCGGCATTCGCTTGGCGGCTTCTCTGGCGTGGCATTTCGCCGGGGCGTCCGCGCAAGTGACGTTCATCGCGCCGGGATTTCGCAGCAGTTCGGACGTAGGAGATTTCCTGCGCTACCTGGCACTGGCCGCGCCTGCTCCAACCAGCTCCATCCTGGAAGATTTACCGGAAACTGGTGAATACAACGTGATCGTCACGGCGCGCCCTGAGATTGGCATTTCTCCGGTACTCAGTTCTGTGTCGCACATCTGTCGTTGGTAAATCTGGAATCCAAGGCAAAATCGGTCTGGAATCTATTAACTAACTAGTTAAGTTACTTTCGTACTTTGGCCCTTCGTGCCTCGCGCTGGTACCTTCTCTCCAGCGAAATTCCCGAAGTCCGTGGCAGTTTTCGTCGTGGTTCGAAAGGAGAACCCGATGGCGTCTTTTCTTACCATGTCGAACGTTTTATGGGCCTCGCAACCGATCTTGCAGGGCGCGGTCGTTTTATCTCTGTGGCGCAAAAAGCTGCACAAGGAATTTCCCGTTTTCATGACCTATCTGCTCGCGCAGATCCTGACGGTGACCATCCTGCTTCCGGTCTATAACTTTGCTTCCGACCACTTCTATTTCCACTACTGGGTGTTTTTGAACTGGGCTGCCAGTCTGGTCGGATTTTCCATGGGCTTCAAGGTCTTGCACGAAATATTCATGGATGTCTTCCGGCCGTTCTACGCCATGAAAGATCTGGGAACCGTTCTTTTCCGATGGGGCGCGCTGGTCATGTTGCTGGTAGGCGTGGTTGTGGCGGCATCCGCCAGAGCGGATCTTCCCCTAGTGGACCAGGCCTTGGTCGCGGTGCAGCGTTGTGTTCGCCTGACGCAAGTGGGAATGGTTCTTTTCCTGCTGAGCTTTGGGTCCCATCTAGGAATTCGCTGGCGGGATCGCAGCTTTGGTCTGGCCTTGGGCTTTGGATTTTTCGCTTCGACCGAACTCATTGTCTACGCTCTACTCCTGAATGGCAGAGAGTACATTTCGCAAAACGGTGGAACGATTGCGGTGATGATTGCCTATGATTTATCGATTTTGATTTGGTTGACGTACTGCTGGACGCCCAGTCCGCTTGCGGTTGCAACCTCAACAAAACTGAAAACGCTGCGCTGGGATCGTAGCCTGAACGAAATCCAGAATCCTGAGACGGACGACTCGTTGATTCCAATGTTCGAGAGCATGGTCGAACGCGCGCTAGCTCGTTCCTCTCCAGTGCTGTCCGAAGAAGTCCCAACCCTCGCAAAACAGAGTGCTTCCGGACGCTAATTTGTTTCTGTGGGCTGTCTTGGAGCTGAGGCAGCCCTTTGCCGCGTTTTTGGTCTTAGATCGTGACCCGATACGACCTGATCCGCCCGCCCCTCTAGGTGTTTTCCCCAGACAAACTAAGTAGAACCCTGTAGCGAATCGATTCTGTCGAAGGTGTACTTGAAAAAGAACTCTTGCATTGCGCATGGTTACTTTGGTAACAATGGGTACCCGCGCGAATCCATCGCGCGAGTGTTGTGGAGAATACCTAACCATGAAGCGAACGGTAAGAGTGGCATTGCTGCTGTGTGGTTTGGTTGTCACCTACGTTGCTGCGGCCGTTGCAAGCGGTCCGGCAATTGATGGCGGTCCGGTTTGTCCAGTCCGGGTATGCTGCCGTCCCAGCGGTTGCGGAGGCGGCAGCTAGGATTTTGCTTCGAGGCACGAACCGAAGCAAGATTACTTTCGTAACCTTTTAGCACCTTGCACTCAACTTCGAGTGCCCTTGGCCCCAAGGAATTGGCCGGAGAGGTTGTCACCTCTGCCGGCCATAGTTTTTGGGAGGGCCATTGCAGATTGCAGAATTAACACCGGAGCGCAGGGGTGAGATTTTACTTCTGCAATCTGCAATCTGACTTCTGCAATCGGACCTCCCAAACAGTTCCGCAGTCCTGGTCTAACCCTGCAAGTGAGCTTCCAGGAACCACAAATCCTTGTCGGCGAGGCGCACGATCTCCGTGAAGGCATCCGCCGTTGCCTGGTCGCCAAGTTTTCCCGACTCGTCAATCGCCGACCGAGAAGCATTCGTTACCGAGGCCAGGCTTTTTGCCAGCGCCCGCACATGCTGTTCGCCCGTAGTGGCGTTCAAGTCGTATTCCGCAAGCGTCGAGGCTGCCGCTACCAGCCGCGCTGTGCCCAGAGCCACGCCGCCGAGAACGGTTACGCGCTCAGCCAATAGGTCCGATGCGTCATCCGCATGGGTGGCGATGCTGTCAAACAATTCGTGCAACTGCATGAACTGAATGCCTTTTACGTTCCAATGCGCTTGTTTGGCTTGCGTCTTGAGATCGATGGCATCCGCCAAACGCGCGTTCAGCAGGTCGATGACTTGCAGTCGTTGTTTCTCGGGAAGGTTGATGCTGGTGGAAAAAATCTGGTGTTGCGTAGTGGTTGCCATATGTTGTGTCTCCCAACTGAATTCGATTCGCTGCTGGCGCGGAAAGATGCACGGGATTGGCCTGCGGCTTTGCTGTTAAAGCAGACTGCGCAACGTGCCAGGGTCTGATGTAGGCGGCTGACAGGTGAATCCCGTGCAGACCAAGGCCACAGCCTGATTCCCACTGATACCGGGAATATTGGGAATCGTTTCGGCCAACGCCGGCGGAAGCTCTTTCGTGGCAACAGCCGTTGCGTTCACCCGCACCACAGATCGGTTGAGGGCATAGCCGGTGGCTGCCGCTTGGTGTAGCTGCTCGGCTAGAGATCCATCGCCGACGATTACGACTTGAACTCCTGGAAACGCCAGGTGCGTGGCCGCGATCCCGTAGGTGCCGGCAAAAATTCCATAGCGTCCGGCGACTCCGGCTAGGAGTTCGAGCGTCTGCTCGGCTTTGTCCCGGTAACTCGCTTCCTGCGTGTAGGAATACAGCCGACAGAGAACAATCGCCGCCGCTGGATTTCCGGCGGGTGTGGGCGAATCCTGAAACGGTTTACGGCGCGTGCCCAGCACTCCGAGAGTCGTGTTGGGATTGGGGGCTTCGCTGTCGAAAAAACCGCCGCCTACCGCATCGAAGAATTTGGCAATCATGGCGTCACCAATGGCCTGCGCGGAAGTGAAGTACCGGAGCTGTCCCGTGGCTTCGTAGGCGTCCAGACATGCGCCGGAGACGAAGGCGTAGTCCTCGAGCATTCCGACGACTTCACGGTGTTCCGCTTTCGGATCGGAATAGGCAATCACATGCAACAGGCTGCCCTCGGGCTTCCATGCGGCAGCGAGAACTCGGTCCAGCGAGCGCAGAGCAAATTCCTGCGCCAACGGCAACTGCAACACCTTCGCCGCTTCCAAGTAGGCGGAGATGCACAGACCATTCCATCCGGTGTAGACGGTCTTGTCCACATAGGGCGTTGGGCGCAGGAGCCGCGCCACGTACATCTTCTTTTTTGCCGAAGCCAATAACTCTGTAACCTGCACCGCCTCTAGATTCAATTGCCGCGCGATTTCCGCGACGGAGGCCCGCTCATACAACACATTCTTCGCCGGGTTGTGGTGCATCTCGCCAATTTCGTTGATGTCGTAGTGCAGGCAAGCGATGTCGGCTTCCTGTGCGTCGAGAACTGCCCGCGCCTCGTCTCGAGTCCAGGTGAAGTAGTCGCCATCGTCGTCCATGGAATCGTCCGCGTCCTGCGAGGCGTAGAAGCCTCCGCGTTCGCGATCACTCAGCCACTCGTCCATCCAGCGCACGATATCTTTCGCGACCGCGCTGAAGAAAACATTGCCGGTTGCTTGGAATGCATGGACGTAGTTCTTCAGCAACTCCGAATTGTCATAGGACATTTTTTCGAAATGCGGAACAACCCAGCGCTCGTCGACGGAATAGCGGTGGAAGCCGCCCGCGAGCTGGTCATACACGCCACCTCGAGCCATCCGCTCCAGCGTGTTGAGGTAGAGTTCCTTCGCGCGTTCGTCGTTGTGGCGCGCGGCGTGATCGATGAGCAGATCCAGCGCCGCCGGATGGGGAAACTTAGGCGCATGGCCGAAGCCGCCATTGCGCGCGTCGTAGGCTTCGAACGCGGATTCGACAATGGCGGTGATCACCGAGGGTGAAAAATCAGAGCTTTGACCGCCGAATGACTCCGCTTGCGAGATAGCGCTAACCACTTTTTCCGCCTGCTCGACGGCATCCGCGCGCTTCTCTCGATAGGCAGTTGCGATCGACTGCAATACTCTGCGAAAACTCGGACGCCCGTGTTGCTCGCCGGGAGGGAAGTACGTGCCGCCGAAAAACGGCTTGCCGTCCGAGGTAAGAAACCCGGTGAGCGGCCATCCACCTTGTCCGCTGACCGCGCTGATGGCTGCCTGGTAGCGGCTGTCAATGTCGGGCCGCTCGTCGCGATCCACCTTCACGGCAACAAAATTGTCGTTGATGATCTTCGCGATTTCGGGATCATCGTAAGACTCGCGATCCATCACATGGCACCAATGGCACCATACCGCGCCGATGTCGAGCAGAATCGGTTTGTCGTCTTTCCGCGCCGCCGCGAATGCTTCCTCGCCCCATTCCATCCATTGAACAGGCTGATGCATGGCGCTGCGCAGATAGGCGGAAGAAGCTTTAGCGAGGGCGTTGAGGGAATCGGTGCTCATGCAGCTCCTAACTCATCAAAAATAAAAATTGTCATCCCGACCGCAGTGGAGGGACCTGCTCCTAATCTTGCCGAACCTGCCCCTCAGCTTTTGGGCGGCGCAGCGCTTTAGCGCTGCGATCCCGTTTCTTAGAACAGCGGCTTTAGCCGCTGAGGTAAGGTTCTCAAAATCAACCAGCCAGCAGCTTCCTGGCGATGCCCACATACAAATCCACCGCCTCCAACAATTGTTGTTTCTCAATGTATTCGCCCGGCGTATGCGCCACATGAATCGATCCCGGCCCAACGAGCAGAGGTTCTCCCCAATTGCTGAGCTGAGGAATGTCGGTCGTGAACGCGGCGACCATGGTAGGCAACCCGTCCACGGTGCGAAATTTCTGATAGGGAATCTCCAGCACAAACTCAGCGCGAGCCAAACCTTCGACAGCTTCGGTAATACGCCGCCGCAGTTCAGCCGCCGGCCCGACCAAGCGATAAAGCAATTGCGCTCGCGCCGCATCCGGAATTACGTTCGGAGCGCGTCCGCCTTCGATGACGCCAATGTTCAATGTGGACGGTCCGATCTCGGGATTCACCGGCAACTCCATTGTTCGCAACCGTTCGAGCGCTGTGAGCAATTTGTTAATCGCGGACTCGCCCAGCTCCGGATATGCCGAATGCGCCATCTTTCCTTCGGCAATCACTTCAACCCGCAACGCGCCCTTCGACGCCGTGGCAATGTGATTTTCCGTGGGTTCGCCATTGATTAAAAATTTCGAACCGGGCGCCTGCTCGTTAGCAACTTTGGCGCCGAGGCTGTCACGTTCTTCACCGACGACGAACAGCAATCCTGCAAAGATGCCTTCCGCGCTAAGTTGCTCCGCAGCCGCGATTTGCGCGGCAATAATGCCTTTTGCGTCACACGATCCGCGCCCGTGAATGCGGTCCACGTCTTCCGAAGATGGAATGAATGGCGGTACGGTATCCATGTGCGTGGAAAAAACCACAGATGGGCGCGGCTGCTCGGGCGGCGTGGCAAAGACATTCGCGCGAGCACCTTCCACGACGGTCTTGCGCGCCTGATAACCCAGGCGGCATAGCTCGCGGTGCAGGAAGTCGCCCACCGGGCCTTCGTTGCCGGTGATCGACTCGATATCGACCAACTGCCGCGTGAGCGCGAACACGTCTTGATCTTGCATAGGCATCGCTTCCAGAATAGCGCACGCGACGCGGTTCGTGAGAAACTCGCAGCGTGAGCACCGATCTGAGCGGCGCCGTCAGCATGAACGAATCGCAGATTAAATCCTTATCTCTGGAAGGCCCCGCGGGCCGCCTCGAAGCCCTGCTGAATGTGGGCAGCGCGACTGCCACACATGCCGCGGTCGTGTGCCATCCGCACCCGTTATTTGGAGGCACGCTGCATAACAAGGTTGTTTTCCACGCCGCCAAAGCGCTGCATGGCTTTGGATGGCCCGTGCTTCGGTTTAATTTTCGAGGCACGGGCTTGAGCCAGGGTGAGCACGATAACGGTCAGGGCGAAGTCGAAGACGTTCGCACCGCGCTTGACTGGCTGGTTCGGGAGTTCAACCTGCCGCTTGTGTTCTGCGGATTTTCTTTCGGCGCCGCCGTTGGGCTTCGTGCTGCCGCCGCGGATGATCGCGTGGTGGGCTTGATCGGGCTGGGCACGCCGGTTACGCCTGTGGATGATCGCGCGTACGATCTTGGCTTCCTGCAAACTTGTACCAAGCCCAAACTGTTTTGCAGCGGAGATCGCGACCAGTTCGGGCCGCGCGCGAAGCTGGAAGCCTTCGTTGCAGACATGGCTGAGCCAAAGCAGCTGACGCTCATCTCGGGCGGCGATCATTTTTTCGAAGGACGACTCTCCGAGATGCGGAAAGTGATTGAAGACTGGGTGGGCAGTCAAATACTCAAGAAAAGCTAAAAATGCCTATTCAGAATCTGAATAATTCAATTTCAAATTATTCAGATTCTGAATAGGCCTTTTACGGTTTTTTGATGAAAAAAGTTGCCCGCCAGATTTTCGCCCACGCCCTGGCCGAAGCCAGCGTCGCTCGCGCCTTCGACCGCCATGTCGATCTCGAACGCGGCAGTGTGCTGCGCGTGGGCGAGGATCTTTTCGATCTCAATGCCTACAGCCGCCGCTTCGTCGTTTCCATCGGCAAGGCGGCGAACACGATGGTGGAAGCCTTCGCGGCGAAAACGGGAGAGTTGTTCGAAGGTATTGTTGCCAGTTCTGTTCCACCGGAGCAACAGGTGCGGGGCTATCGGTATTTTCTCGGCGGACATCCCACGCCGAATGCGGATTCCGTTCTCGCCGCCGATGCCGCTCTGCGCGCGCTGAATTCTCTCGACCAGAGTTCGCTCGTCGTGTTCTTGATCAGCGGAGGCGGCTCTTCCATTTTAGAAAAACCAATCGACGAGGAAATTTCGCTGGGCGATTCGGTTGCGACGTATCGAGCGCTGGTCCTCTGTGGCGCGCCGATTGCGGAGATCAACGCGGTCCGTAAGCATCTCTCCGCCGTCAAGGGCGGACGTCTTGCTGTAGCCGCGAGCGGCGCGCAGCAGGTTTCGCTTCTCGTCTCCGATGTGCCCGATGCGACGCCCGATGCGCTGGCTTCCGGCCCAACCATGCCGGATTCGACCAGCGTAGAAGACTGCCGCAGGATTGTCGAGAAGCACAACCTCCTGCCGCAGTTTCCAAATTCAGTACGCGAGCTGTTCGAGCGCGATGCTCTCGAAGAAACGCCCAAATCCGATGACCCCGTCTTCGTGCGCTCGCGTTGGTGTACGATCCTGTCCAACAAATCCGCAGTCGATGCCGCCGCCGCAGAAGCCGCCCGCCTCGGCTTCGCGGTAGAGATCGACAACTCCTGCGACGATTGGGACTACGACCGCGCCGCTGAATATCTCGTAGACCGCCTTCGCGAGCTGCGCAAAACCACGCCGCGCGTCTGCCTGATCTCAGGCGGGGAAGTCACGGTCAAAGTTACAGGCGAGAGCGGCGTCGGCGGACGCAATCAGCAGTTCGCACTGGCGTGCGCTGGCAGAATCGCGGGCGAAAACATTGCCGTGCTGAGCGCAGGCACGGACGGCATCGACGGCAACAGCCCCGCGGCGGGCGCAGTTGTGGATGGAGCTACGGTCGCTCACGCGGCGACAGCGGGTCTCGATGTCGCTAGAAGCCTCTCCAGGTTCGACGCATGTCCGCTGTTCCAGGCTTTGGGGGATGTTGTGGTCACTGGCCCGACGGGAAATAATGTGCGGGATCTCAGAATTCTGCTGGCGGATTAGATTTCGTCTGGCTGTCCCATAAATGGCTTGGCAGGATATGCCCAGAATTAGGTGGAGAAATCGCCTGTTTACAACAGAAATTTTGATCAGGTGATTTTGTCCAACACAAGTCAGCGATTTTACTTTTCGTGGCGTGCAAGCTGCTCGTGGGTTATGCGCAGAAGCTCGGATACATTTACTGGCTGATCCCTCTCGACTCGCTTGGAAATCATCGTGAGCGCGTTGATTTGAAGGGTCGTGTCCTTGAACAGCAATGTCGGATCGGTGCCGTACTCGTCCGTGACCATTACCCATCGCAACGGAAGTTCGCTCGCTAGCACATCCCCGAAGGCGACACCGAGGCTCTGTAATTCGTACGTCTGTGACTTGTTGAAGATCTTTTCGTCGATGAGTTTTTGGAGAACAGGCAAGTCCCTCTTGGTTCTGGTGAGCAACTTTGTGCCGTATCGCTGCTTGGCGGCGGCGGCAACGACAGCTCTCTGCTGTTCAAGTCGGGCGCTGTCCTCGCGGGAAAGCTCGGTGAATTTAGGCTCGGGCGCGGCCTTGCGATTCGATTGGCCAAGAAGAACACCCAGGAATCCTAGGCTCAGGAGGGCGGTCATGACTGAGGTGCGAACGGTCATAGTGAAAATCAGCACCGAGTTTAGCTGACACAGGGGATTGTTGTTGAAAAATCGCCATTGCACCAGCAGTCCGGTTGTGAGTGAGGTCCCGTTGACCAGCGATTTCATTCTGTCACATCACGCGAAGAAAGGCGTGGAACGTCGCATACCGGACATGGTTCGGATTCCTGCTCTCCTCCAGATCTACTGCGATTGACAGAATCTCTTGAGATGGCCTATCGGACTCCGACAAGGAGTGCACATCTTGAAATTCCAGTAGCCCTAGGCGGTAAAAGGGCAGGGCACCAGCCACCTTTGGCACGGTACTCCGAGTCGCTGCTTGCTAGCGTTAGAAATTGACAAAGGCTCCTTCATGAGGTGATAGCAACTTGCATTCCTCTCGACACACAACCCCCGCAACTCCGATCCACACTTCAGCTTGATCCGTCACTTCTGCCATCGCGGAAGGAGTATAGGCCAAGACGTCGGTCTTTTGACTAGCTTTAGGAACAGCCCCTAAAAAAACCGCGTAACACCCTCATCCATCACAACAACCTTATCGCTGACCCCCGCGCTAGCCGCTTCCTGTTCCAATAGCTGCAAAGGTTCATCCACAGGCTCATGCGAAAGCCGGAATGATCCGTAGTGCATGGGAACCATCCAGCGCGCCCCCAGGTCGAGGAATGCCTTGGTCGCATCTTCGGGGCTGGTATGAACGTTGCGAAAGCCTGCTGGATGATACGCGCCAATCCCCAGCAGTGCGACTTCGGGGGCCAAGCGCTCGCGAATTTCCTTGAAGCCCGCGAAGTAGGCGGTATCGCCGGCGTGGTAGAGCGAATTCTTTCCGGCGCGGAGAACGTATCCACCGTATCCACGATGCGCATCACTGAGAATGCGCGCGCCCCAATGCCGCGACGGCACGTGCGTGACTTCCAAGTCTCCCTGATGGTAATTGGCCCACCAGTCGAGTTCCACCAGCTTCGCGTACCCCAGGTCGGACACCAAATCGTGAACGTGCTTTGGCGTGACCATGACCGGAGCTTTTCCACAAAGCTGCTCCGTGCGCCGCGCGATAGCCCGCAGCGACGGGCGATGCAGGTGATCGAAGTGAGCATGGGTGACGAGCACCAGATCAATCGGCGGCAAATCGACAATGCGCAGTCCCGGCTGCCGCAGGCGCT
Source organism: Acidobacteriaceae bacterium (assembly GCA_043746935.1). Classification (GTDB taxonomy): domain Bacteria; phylum Acidobacteriota; class Terriglobia; order Terriglobales; family Acidobacteriaceae; genus JANXUC01. The sequence goes on from JAYTQD010000088.1 coordinate 21,697, forward strand.
TGAGCACGAACAACCAGCGCGCAAAATTCGGGTCAATCAAAACATTCAGTCCGCCGATTTGAACGAAAAAGCTGGCGTGGCCGATGAAGGTCAAGCCCAGTTGTCCGTTGGTCACCAGTTGCGGTTTGCGGGTCTGTCCGCCACGCTGCGTTACCGCGGAATGTCCCACCAGCCGCCCAAAAGCTTGGGCCCGTTGTCGCAACGTGGGATGGGAAACCGGAGATCGTAGCTTCATCAAAATTCGGCGGCAAATCCGGACAACTACCCGGTAACAACTAGTTTACCTGACCGTTTGCGCGTTGACAGTCGGGGGTGTCTCATTTCTAATCCCCGCAGGTGTTACGTTATGTACTGCGTTCTTTTACTACCGTGCTGTTTTTCGAGGAGATGTGAATGAAGGTTGCTTTTCTGGGATTGGGAATCATGGGCCGTTCCATGGCCACGGGTTTGGTGAAAGCTGGGTATGAAGTGACGGTGTGGAATCGCTCGCCGACAAAGCCCGTGGAGGGCGCGCATGCCGCCTCGACTCCCGAGGAAGCGGCGAAGGGAGCCGAAGTAGTTTGGCTTTGCGTGTCGGATACGGCCGCGGTTGAGCAGGTGATGTTTGGCTTGCGCGGCGCGTTTAATTCGCTCGCCGAAGGCGCTGTCGTTGCGGATTCCAGCACGATTTCTCCCACGGCAACCGTGAAATTTGCCGAACGTGTGCGGGCTCGTGGAGCCGATTGGGTGGACGCTCCCATGACGGGCTCCAAGATCGCTGCTGAGAACGCGACTTTGATCTTTATCGTCGGAGGACATGAGGAATCCATCGAAAAAATTCAGCCTCTCCTTGCCGCCATGGGCAAACAATTTTTCCGCATGGGCGAAACCGGCAAAGGCCAAGCCGCCAAGCTGGTGATGAATCTGCAAATCGCCATGATCTACGAAGGGTTTGCCGAGGCAATTACGCTGGGCGCCAAACTTGGCGTCAGTTTGGATTCGTTGTTGCCGCTGATTCAGGCGTCCATGGTGCGCTCAGGCGTGATCGAGTACAAAGCGCCATTCGTGAGCAAGCGCGATTTCTCGCCGAATTTTCCTCTGCGGCTGATGCTCAAGGACTTGCGGTTGATTTTGGAAGCGGCCAAGGAAGCGCGCGTCAAGCTGCCGGCTCTTCGGACTGTGGAAGAGATTTATGATCTGGCGAATGAAGAAGGCCACGGCGATCTCGACTACTCGGCCACGCTGATGCTTTTAGAAAAGTGGGCGGGAGTGGAAGTCAAGAGCGCGGGAGCGTCGTAAGGACATTTTTCGGACATCGCAACTCTTGAAGATTGTTCATTCCATTTGAGCATTGTCATTCTGAGCGTAGCGAAGAATCCCTCGACTGTCGGCATTACGAGAATGTCGAACCCTTTCTTGCTGGGATGCCGCGCAGTGAGAAAGCTTGCAAGAGTGCTGCAAGGGAAAGAGTGTAGGGGTTCCCTTCGACTTCGCTCAGGGCAGGCTTTCGCTGCGCTCAGAATGACAAATTCAAAAAAGCCTAGCGTTTCGACGCCCGAGTTTCCTGGGCCAGCTCGCGCAGCTTTTCGAAAACTTGTAGAGCCGAGGCGTAATCCGTCAGCGCGTCCACCGGTAAGGTTGCCGTCAAATGCGGCGATTGCGGCTTTAAAGCTACATCCGTAAATTCGCTTTGGCGGGCCACCAGCAGAGCCGTCAATACCGGGTTCTGTTCCGCATTCCAGTCTTCGCTGGTGGTGAGCACCATCGGTCCGGAACGGTGAATGACCCAGGGATGATTCTTGCTCATAGCCCGCCGCGCCAAGTGCCCGCTCCAACGATGATTGTGGACCTTGAGAGAAAAACTAGGCGCGCGTTCCAAGTCGGTTTCAATCGTCACCGTCTCGACTTGGGCGCTCAATCGGCTCTTGAGCCAATGAAACGGTAACGCTCGCGGCAGCAGCCGGACAGTAATGTGCGCGCTACCAAAGAGCGCTGACGGCAATTGCATCCCGACATGCAGCTTGGACGTGCCGCTCCAGCGACGGCTGAGAATGCGGCCGCGCCACGCCAGACGCATCCGGTCGACCACCTGGATGGCGCGCCTCTGGTTATAGCGCGAAAACAGGTAGTACCACAGCAGCGTCGAGCTGAAGGAAACTGCCGCGCAGATGATGGCGATGCGAGTCACGTCGACCTCTATCTAGCCCCAGAGTATACGCGGAGTTTGGCCCGGGTGTTTGCGGATTTTGGAGTACTTTCGACCTTATTTTTCGCTTACCTTTGGTGGAGTTTTGGTGGCCCGGCGCGGAGGAGCTGGCGGCGCTACAATCGGGAAGTGCAATACACTCTCCGCGACGGGCGTTCCTCGGATCTTGACATGCTGTGGCGCATTGATCAGGCTTGCTTTCCTCCCGGCATCTCCTACTCCCGGCTGGAGTTAGCGGTTTACATGCGGCGGCCCGGATCGTTCACACTGGTAGCCGAGCAACCGCGCGCCCGGACGAAATCCTTTGGCGACCAGCCCGGAACCATTCTGGGGTTTCTGGTGACGCAGACCGAACCGAAGAAAACCGGACACATCGTGACCATCGACGTCGTCGGCAATGTGCGCCGCGCCGGGGTTGGGTCGAGGCTTATTTCCGCCGCGGAAGAGCGGTTGCGCGCCGCCCAGATCGAATCGGTGTATCTCGAGACCATGGTCTCGAATCTGGCGGGTGTTGAATTTTATAAGCGGCACGGGTATGCCATTATTCGCACCGAGGAAGGCTACTATCCCAATGGGGCGGACGCCTTTGTTTTTGCGAAAGAGTTGCTTTCCGCTCCCTCAGGCCAGTAACGTGTCGAACATGAAAGTTGCGGCGAGGAAGACTTCCGGACCCAGAGTTGCCATCCAAGGAGAACTTGGCGCATTCAGCCACGAAGCTGCCGAGCGCATGCAGCCGGGTTGCCGCGTGGTGCCGTGTGCGCGGTCGTTGGAGGTGTTTGACCGGCTGGATAGCCGGTCGGTGGATGTAGCCGTCATTCCCATTGAAAACTCTCTGGCCGGGTCCGTGCTGGAGCACTTCGACTTGCTGCTGTCGCGCGATGTTTTCGTACAGCGCGAATTCCGGCTGAGGATTGTGCATAACTTGATAGCAGTTCCTGGAGTGAAACTGGCGGATATTCGCCGCGTGTATTCGCACCCCGTCGCGCTCGATCAATGCCGCGATTTTTTTCGTTTGCATCCGCGGATCGAGCCTGTTTCTTTCTACGACACGGCTGGCAGCGTGAAGCACATCATGGCGGAGGGTCTTCGCGACACTGCCGCGATTGCCAGTCGCGGGGCTGCCGAGGTTTATGGGGGCAAGATTCTGAAGACTGGCGTGGAAGACAACAAACAGAACTTCACGCGATTTTTTCTTATTCGCAAGCGGCGCAAAGTGCTGCCCCGCGCCAATAAGACCTCGATTGCCTTCAGTGTAAAAAACATTCCGGGAGCGCTCTTCAAGGCCCTGAGCGTGTTTGCGCTGCGCGATATCAGTCTGGCGAAGATCGAGTCGCGCCCGGTGAAGGGGCACCCTTGGGAATATGTTTTTTACGTCGATTTGCACTGTGGAGAGACCGAAGAAGCGGCTAATGCCTTGCGTCACTTGGCGGAAATTACGGATTTCGCCAAAGTCTTGGGTGTGTATCCCGCAGCTTGATGTGTTTGGCGACCCCTCCAAGGTAGGGGGTACTTTGGGCAGGTGTAAAAATCCTGCGAAGGGCTTTACAATCCAACAGCTTAAGTGCGATTCTGTCTGCCGGACGCCGCTGCCCGCCTGAATCCATTTATCCGCAGCCTCATCAAAGTTGAGTGCATTAGACTCAGGGAGACAGGATGCCCCGTTCTGATAAGACGCAAGACAAGACTTCCGAGCGCAGCCCGAGCAACCCCAAGGCGGTAGAGCCTTCCGCAGCTGACCGGGCTTTGCCGGTTCTGCCGGTGCGCGATACCGTGCTCTTTCCGCATGCCGTGCTGCCGCTGACGGTGGGGCGCGAAAGCTCGATTCAGCTGATTAATTCACTGGGCGAGGACAAGACGATCATTGTGGTGGCGCAGAAGGAAGCCCGCGTGGATATTCCCCAGCCGGGCGACCTTTACGTCTTGGGCACGCTGGCGACTGTGCATAAAGTCGTCAAGATGCCGAACCAGAGCCTGTTTGTTTTTGCGGAGGGCGTTGAGCGCGTGCGCATGACGCATTTCACTCAGGAAACTCCCTTCATGCGCGCCAAGTACGAAACGGTGCCGGAAGGCACGGTGCCCGCCAGCCCGGAAATTGAAGCGCTGTCGCGCAACGTTCTCACGCTCTTCCAGCAGATTGTGGCCGGTTCGCCAACGCTTTCTGATGAGCTGGCCACGGTGGCGATGAATATTGACGAGCCCGGACGGCTGGTGGACTTTGTGGCTTCGTCGCTGCCTTCGCTGGCGACGCCGGACAAGCAGGATGTGCTCGAAACTGATGACGTCCGCATTCGTCTCGACAAGATCAACCAGCATCTGGCGAAAGAGCTCGAAGTCCAGCAGCTGCGCAACAAGATTCAGTCTGAAGTGCAGGACCGCGTGCAGCAGACACAGCGCGAGTATTACCTGCGCGAGCAGATGAAGGCGATTCAAAAGGAACTCGGCGAGGCTGACGAGGGCCAGCGGGATACCGAGGATTTGCGGAAGAAAATCGATGATGCGGGTATGCCCGAGGAGGTGAAGAAAGAGGCCACCAAGGAGCTGAACCGCCTTTCGCGCATGTCGCCGATGGCGGCGGATTTCGCCGTCACGCGAAACTATATTGAGTGGCTGGCTGTTCTTCCGTGGAACAAGACTTCCGGCGGCGAAGTCGATATTGTGAAGGCCAAGGAAATTCTGGATGCGGATCACTACGATTTGCAAAAGGTGAAAGACCGCATTCTGGACTTCCTGTCGGTGCGTCGTCTGAAGCCCAATATGAAGGGTCCGATTTTGTGTTTCGTCGGGCCTCCGGGAGTGGGGAAAACCTCGCTGGGAAAATCGATTGCGCGTTCGCTGGGCCGCAAGTTCGTGCGCGTTTCTCTGGGTGGCATGCACGATGAAGCGGAAATTCGCGGGCACCGCCGTACTTACATTGGAGCGCTGCCCGGCCAGATCCTCCAGGGTATCCGCCGCGCCGAGACCAAAGACCCCGTGTTCATGCTCGACGAGATTGATAAAGTCGGCCGTGATTTCCGCGGCGATCCCAGCTCGGCGCTGCTGGAAGCGCTGGACCCGGAACAGAACTCGACCTTCCGCGATAACTATCTCGACGTGTCTTTCGATCTTTCGAATGTGCTCTTCATTACCACGGCCAACGTCCTTGATACCATCTCCGAGCCGCTGCGGGATCGCATGGAGATCATCGAACTCCAGGGATACACGGAAGAGGAAAAAGTACACATCGCGTTCCGTTACCTCATTCCGCGCCAGATCGAGGAAAATGGCATCACGGCGGAGCTCATCGAGTTTCCCGAAGAATCCGTGCGCCATGTGATCCGCCATTACACCCGGGAAGCCGGTGTTCGTAATTTAGAACGAACCCTCGGAACCATCTGCCGCAAGCAGGCCCGCCGCATCGCGGAAGGGAAGCCGGACAAGCTGAAGGTGACCAAGGAAGTGGTGCAGGAATTCCTCGGCGGCATCAAGATTCGCGTCGAAGGCGAAATCGCCGAACGCACCAAACGTCCCGGCGTCGCCGTAGGTCTGGCGTGGACTCCCGCCGGTGGCGACGTGCTCTTCATTGAAGCCAACAAGATGAAGGGCAAAGGCGGCTTTACGATGACGGGCCAGATTGGACAGGTCATGCAGGAATCCATGCAGGCCGCGCTCACCTGGGTGCGTTCCAATGCCGAAAGGCTCGGCATCGGCAGCGATTTCTTCGCCAATAACGACCTGCACATTCACGTGCCTGCCGGTGCTATTCCCAAAGACGGACCTTCGGCTGGTATCACCATGGCTACGGCTCTGGTCTCGCTGCTCACCGAGCGGCCTCTGCGCCCGCATACGGCGATGACGGGTGAAATTACGCTCAGCGGCAACGTTTTGCCAGTCGGAGGAATCAAGGAAAAGGTCCTCGCCGCCAAACGTGCAGGCGTTCGTGACGTCATTCTCTCCGCCGAGAACAAGATGAACGTGGAAGAGGACATCACACCTGAGCAGCTCGAAGGCGTGACGATGCACTACGTCACAACCATTGACGAGGTGCTCGGTCTGGCACTCTCCGGTCCAGCCCCACAGCGCATTGTTCTCGACAAAGAACGAGCAATGAGTCAGCCAGTTGGATAAGACGATGGAGGCGCGGGCGTCCTCGCCCGTGCGGCTAGTGCTTTCCAGGAGCGGGGACTTGAGGTTGCGATATTTTGGGCCGTTCGCGGGCGAGGGCGCCCGCGCCACACGAGCTAGACCCGTGCCCCCATCGTTTTCGAATCCCGCGATACACTAACTACGCAGCACCACCCAACTCAACGGAGAACCAATGGCGGACTGTACGCGCTGCGGACGGAAATTGCCCGCTTTCTCATTCGGCAGCGGTATTTGCTCGTTTTGCCGCCAAGCCGAAAAAGACGATATCCAACCCGGAGGCCATGTATCGCAACTGGTCCCCGCTTGGCGCGTCGGTCCCACGGTCACGATGGCCATTATTGGCATCAACGTGGCGGTGTTCTTTGCCATGACCCTCGGCGGCGTTTCCCCGGCCAAACCGACTTGGCAGGACATCGTGAATTGGGGCGCGAATTATGGGTCCGCTACGTTTAGGGATGGCCAGGCTTGGCGCGTGCTAACGTCGGTTTTTCTCCACATTGGGATCCTTCATCTGTTCGTCAACATGTGGAGTTTATGGAATCTTGGACGCTTGGCGGAGCAAGTTTACGACAGGGGCACGTATCTCGGCTCCTATCTGTTGTGTGGCGTCGGTGCCAGCATCACGGCCACTTGGTACCAACCCGAGATCCCTTCCGCTGGAGCCTCGGGTGCCATTTTCGGTTTGGTGGGCCTCCTGATCACCACATTTTGGATGGGCCAGCTACCGATTCCTGCCGAGCGTACGCAAGCTGTCACGAAGAGCTTGGTGACCGTTGCCATCGTCAATCTGCTCTTCGGTGCGGCGGTTTCTGGAATTAGCAACTCTGCCCATTTGGGTGGCCTGTTCACAGGGCTGGTTCTCGGGGGGCTGATGGCGCCCCGCTTGACGCGCGACCCGCGTGACTCAAGAGGAGGGCGCTGGCTGATTATGGCATTGGCTACCATTGCATTGGCGATTCTGTTCCGGATAGCGAAACAATCATTCTTGGCCGGAATGGCTGAGTAGCGTCCATGCAAATCCGCGTCCTCTTCTTCGGTATCCTCAAAGACCTCGCCGGTTTCCCAACCGATACACTCGACCTGCCTGAGAACTCCACGCTCGCCGATCTGCTTCGGCACTACGAGTCGAGAGCGTCGCAATTGCATCCACACCTCCCAGGCATTGCCATGTCCATCAATCAGGAATTCGCGTGCCCGTCCGATGTGTTGCACGACGGCGACGAGGTAGCGCTTCTCCCGCCCGTTTCCGGTGGCTCCCGCAGCCCGCACTGCGTCATTACCCGCGACCCCATCAACACCGCCGCAGTCGCTAACGCCCTCAAGCATCCCGAAGACGGAGCCACCGCCATCTTCGAAGGCATCGTCCGCAACAATACTCGCGGGCGCCAAACGCTTTACCTTGATTACGAATCCTACGAAGCCATGGCGCTGAAAAAAATGGAAGAGCTGGCTACCCAAGCTCTAGCCGATTTCAAAATCCGCGACGTTGCGTTAGTCCAGCGCCTGGGCCGTATCGAAATCAGCGAAACCAGCGTGCTGATCGTCGTCGCGTCCGCCCATCGTGGAGCCGCCTTCGACGCCTGCCGCTGGCTTATCGACACCCTCAAGCGCACCGTTCCCATCTGGAAAAAGGAGTATTTCATCGACGGAGCAGTTTGGGCTGACGGCGAGCCGTTTCCGGCGGATATCCCCAGCATCCCAGCGACTTCAACCCAGCCCATCTCACCGCAGGCGACCATAGACCCAGAGAAGGCATCTCACTGACGTGCATATGCGCTGGCTCCTGGCTTTTTTCTCTTTCCTCTTCGCGCTCTCCACGGTCTGCCTTGCCCAGGACAACCCCGAATCCATCCTGAAAGTTGACGTCAAGCTGGTGAACATGTTCGTCACCGTGACTGACGCGCACGGTGCGCCTGTTGGCTCTCTCAACAAAGAAGACTTCAAGCTCACCGAGGATGGCACCGAGCAGAAGATTGCCGTCTTCGACCGCCAATCCGAGCTGCCGCTTTCCATCATCACGGCCATCGATACCAGTCTTAGCACGAAGAAAGACCTCAAGCTCGAGACCGAATCCGCGCGCCACTTCGCCCATACCATTCTTCGACCTGTGGACGTCATGGCGCTGTACGAGTTCAGCGAAATCGTCAAGGAAGTCGTCCCCTTCACCGCCGACCTCGACCGCCTCGACCGTGGCATTGCCAACATCCACGGAGGCGCGGCCACGGCCCTGTACGATGCCATCTGTCTTGGCTCCGAGGCCATGGAATCGCGCCGCGGCCGCAAAGTGATGGTCGTCATCACCGATGGCGGCGACACCGCGAGCGCGAACCGCTACGCCGATGCGCTACGCTCGGCACAGGCGGCCGAGACCATTGTCTACAGCATCATCATCGTGCCCATCGAGGC
>JAYTQD010000089.1:0-13401 GCA_043746935.1 Acidobacteriaceae bacterium
CGCGCCTGTGCCGACGCGCACGATGGCGTGAGCCGCCTAGTCCGCGAGGGGTTGCGCTTTGATAAGTATTTGGTGGCAACCTCTTGCCGCCAATGCCGCGATCCGCTGTGCATGGTGGGTTGTCCAGTGGGCTCGATTCGCCGCCGCAATACGCTGGAAGTCATTATTGAAGACTGGTGCATCGGTTGCGGACTCTGCGCCAACAACTGTCCGTACGGCAACATCAATCTGCATCCCTTCCCTGTCGAGTTGGAGGATCCGCAGCATCCGGGCCGAATGATTGCCGGCACGCGACAAAAGGCAACCTCCTGCGATCTCTGCCACGATCACGAAGAACCGAGTTGTGTCTATGCCTGTCCGCACGATGCAGCCCATCGCGTGAACCCGCCAGAGTTTTTCGGCGGGCTCCTGAAGCGGCAAGACGCGGCGGAGAGGAACTGAGCCAGCATGCGCATTGATCGCACGCATCGCGGATGGTTTATCGGGTCGGTTATTGCGCTTGGAGTGACGACAGTAATTTACATCCCCTATGCTCTTCGTGTGCCCGGCCCCAGTGGTGGCAGTGTTCTCGGGCTGGTATATGGCAGTATCGGCTTCGGTTTTATGATTTTCGCGGGATTGCTGGGACTGCGGAAAAAGTTCCCTGTCTGGCGCATTGGGCGGGCGCAGACATGGATGCGCGCGCACCTTTGGCTGGGGTTTCTCTCCTATCCGGTGATTCTTCTGCACGGCGCGTTTCATTTTGGCGGCCCCTTGACGCGCGTGATGATGTGGATGTTTACGGTCGTATTCGTGAGCGGCATTGTGGGCGCGGCGATCCAGCACTATATGCCGCGAGCCCATACATCGCAAATCCCGATGGAAACAATTTACGAACAGATTGACCATGTGCGCGATCAGCTGGTGATGGAAGCGGGCAAGCTTGTGGATAACACTTGTGACTCGCTGGACGGTGAACTCTCCCGCGCCAGCGTCGGTCAACTCGCGGCAGCGGCCAGCGCTGGCACCGACTGGGATGTAACCGTGGCGGACGGATTGGGCTTCGACGAACAGGCGAGCCGCCAACTGCGGAATTTTTTCTTGAATGAAACACTTCCCTACCTGGAGAAAGTGGGACCGCACGGGATGGCCGTCGCCGACCCGTTGCGCGCCAAGGGAATGTTTCAGCAATTGCGGATACTGCTGCCCGCGAACTTGCAATCGGCGGCTGGCGATTTGGAAACGATTTGCGAAGAGAAACGGCAGCTTGACCAGCAACGGCGGTATCACCTAGTGCTGCACGGGTGGCTGCTGGTGCATATTCCGTTGTCGTATGCCGTCTTGCTGCTGGGTGCGGTGCATGCCGTCATGGCGTTGAAATATTAGAAAGTTGAAGTTCTAAAAACACAATGCAACGCGTACGCACAACCAAAGAACGAGCCCGGCGCATTGACTTGATGTATTTCTCGCGCCCGCATTGGCTGCGGCAATGGCGGTTTTGGCTTTCGTGCGCGATTCCGGTTCTGGCTTTGGGATGGTTGTTTACGCTGCATGCGCAGGGTGGTCAGAAAGCGTTCAGCAGCGGCCCGCTTTCCCAATCGCACGCTGTATTCACACAGCAGTGTGCTTTGTGCCATTTGCGGCAGACAGGCAGCTACTTCCAGAATGTGGCCGATAGGGCTTGCCTGTCGTGTCACGATGCGCCGCTGCATCAGGCTGGTCAGACGTTTACTCCGGCTTGTAGTTCTTGCCACGTGGAGCACAAAGGTGCTCTGCGACTCGCCGCCACGGCAGACTCGGTTTGCACGCAATGCCACTCCGATCTTCATACTGTAAAAGGAACGGTGAAATTCGCTCGCTCCATCAGCAGTTTTAGTAGCGACCATCCGGAGTTCACGGCCCTGCGTGAAGGCGCCCGCGACCCCGGAGGCGTCAAGCTCAATCACTATCTACACACGCAAGCCTTGCTTGGGCCGAATCACACGCGCGTGCTACTTGCTTGCGAGGATTGCCATCGCAGCACGAACATCTCAGCCGTTGCCCCATCTGTCGCTAAAGACGCTTGGCCTTATGCTGGAGAACAAGTACAACCCGCATCCGCCACACAGGAAGTGGGCAAGCTGCGAGCCCTGTCGTATATGGCTCCACCGAAGTTTGTTGAGAATTGTGCAGGATGCCACCTGCTCGACTTCGACAAATGGTTTGGCAAAGAACAAGTTCCGCATGACAAACCCGAAGTGGTGCGCGAGTTCCTAGGAAAGCGCTTCGCTGAATACATTGCCTCTCACCCGAACGAAGTGCATGAGGCCGTACGCTTCGACCGCCAGCTTCCAGAAAAGCCTCCAGTGGTCCGCATTGCACGAGACGCTCGAGAATGGGTGCAATTCCGCGTGGAAGAAGCGGAAGATTTGCTCTGGCGCAAGACCTGTAAGGAATGCCACACACTGAACATGGACGGGTCGGTGCCAGAGATTACGAAGTCGAATATCACAGCGCGCTGGATGCCACACGCTGAGTTTAGCCACGATTCGCATCGCATGATGACGTGCGAGTCCTGCCATACCAGAACGACTTCAAGCCACGATACGGCGGATGTGCTCTTGCCCAGCATCAAGACCTGCCAGGAATGCCACCGCGTGCAAGGCCCTGCAAAGGAATTTGCCGAAGGCCGTTGCTTTGAATGCCACCAATATCACGACTGGAAGAACGAGCAGCGGGTGAAGGGCGCGTTCGATCTGCACCAACTGCGGAGTGCCGTGAAGCCTCCGCACTGAGTGGTACCCGCGCCACCTCCGGCATATAATTCTGCAGAACCGTCCACAACTCAACAAAGCACAATTCACGAACAGCGAGGCATCATGCAAGAAACAGCACAGCAATATACACAACGGCTCCTGGGATATGTGGATGCGAAACCGGCTTTGCGTGTGCAGCAATCCACACCAAAAAAACTTGCTCTCCTAACCAAGCGCCTAGATCGGAAAAGGCTCGCGAAGCGTCCCACGCCGGACAAATGGTCGGTGGCTGAAATTCTGGCGCATTTGGCGGACTCGGAATTGGTAATCGGCTGGCGGCTGCGCGCGATTTTGAGCTCTAACGGCACTCCGATTCAAGCGTACGATCAGGACGTGTGGGCCTCGACTTTTAACTATCGCCGTCGCGATCCCAAAGTTTCGCTGGAAACATTTCGTGTGTTACGGGAGAGCAACCTTGCTCTCTTGAAAACGGTTCCCAAGAATCTGATGGAAAATTACGGTCTCCATGCGGAACGCGGTAAAGAGTCGGTTACGCACCTGACCAATCTGGTCGCCGGCCATGATCTGAACCACCTGTTACAAGTGGAGAAGATCGTGAAAGTGCCCGGGAAAAAGAAAGCAGTAACGAAGAAACGCTAATGAGAATAAGCGCCCACTTATGAACACTCCTGCCACGGCACTGATCACCGGCGCGTCCGGAGGCATCGGATATGAACTAGCCAAGTTGTTCGCGCGCGACAGCTACAACCTTGTTCTCGTAGCCCGAAGTGGGGATAAACTCGCGCAACTTGCAGCCGAGCTGGAGAAGGCCTACAAGATTCGCGCGACTGTGGTCACGGCGGATCTTGCGCTGCCGGACGGGCCGGAGCAAGTATTGGCCGCAACACAAAAAGCTGGAATCGAAGTCGATATCCTGGTGAACAATGCCGGCTTCGGTCAGTTCGGCTTCTACGTGGAAACCGATCTTCAGGAAGAACTGCAACAGATTCAGCTCAACATCGCCTCGCTGACACACCTGACCAAGCTCTACGTCCGGCCCATGGTGGAACGCCGTCGCGGGCGCATTCTCAACATCGCCTCCACCGCCGCGTTCCAGCCGGGACCGCTCATGGCTGTTTACTATGCGACGAAGGCTTACGTGCTGTCATTTTCCACGGCGCTGTCGAACGAATTACAGGGCACCGGAGTCACCGTTACTTGCCTTTGCCCAGGCCCCACCACGACCGAGTTCCACAAGCGCGCTTCGATGGATCTTTCGAACATGATGAAAGCGCCGTTTATGGATGCGAAGACCGTGGCTGAGATCGGTTACCGAGCCATGTTGAAGGGCAAGCCTACCGTGATCGCGGGCACAATGAATTGGCTGGTGGCACAGTCCACGCGCTTGGCGCCCCGGGCTTGGACGGCGGCGATTGCAAGAAAGATTCAGGAGCAACGGAAGTAGCTCGCGGGCGAGGGCGCCCGCGCCACACGAGCTGTTACTCCCACTCGATCGTGCCCGGAGGCTTCGAGGTCACGTCGTACACCACTCGGTTCACGCCTTTGACTTCGTTCACGATGCGGCTCGACATCGTCTTCAACACTTCGTGCGGCAAGAAGACCCAATCGGCTGTCATTCCATCTTCGGAATGTACACAGCGGATGGCGCAGGTGTAGGCATAAGTCCGCTGGTCGCCCATCACGCCCACGGACTTCACCGGGAGCAGCACCGCGAACGACTGCCAGATTTTTGTGTACAGACCGGCGCGCTTGATCTCAGCGACGACAATTTCGTCGCATTCGCGGAGAATGTCGCAACGTTCTTTCGTTACTTCACCCAAAACCCGTACAGCCAGTCCCGGCCCCGGAAACGGTTGCCGCTGTAGCATGTCGTCCGGCATGGCCAGGTCTCGGCCGATGCGGCGGACTTCGTCTTTAAAGAGGTCCTTGAGGGGCTCAATGAGCTTGAGCTGCATTTTCTCCGGCAGGCCGCCCACGTTGTGATGGGACTTGATGGTCTGTGAGGGGCCGCGCACGGAGCGAGATTCGATCACGTCGGGATAGAGAGTGCCTTGAACCAGCCAGAAGTTGTCGAGTTTGGCGTCGTCTTTTGTTTCCTCAGTTTTCTCCTTAGCAAAGGGTCTGTGCGGAGTTGTTTTGGTCGCGGAATCGACAATCTTGTGCGCCTCTTCCTCGAAGACCGCAATGAATTCATTGCCAATAATTTTGCGTTTCGCTTCAGGCTCAGTGACGCCACCAAGCCGCCGCAGAAAACGCGCGCTGGCGTCTACGGCCTCGATGCGCAGACCCAGCTTGTCGCGCAAATTCTGCTGCACTTTCGCAAATTCATCTTTACGCAGCACGCCGTTGTCAACAAAGATGCAGGTTAAGCGGGATTTGCCTTTTTCGTCGCGCAATGCGCGGTCGACCAGGACAGCGGCGACGGAGGAATCCACGCCTCCGGAGATGGCGCAAATGGCGCGCCCGTTACCGACTTGTTGCTTGACCTGCGCGATGGTCGTGTCAATAAAATGCTGGGGCGTCCAATTCGGCGATGCGCCGCAGACTCCGAAGATGAAATTCTTGAGAATCTCCGCGCCGAGAGGAGTGTGGTGGACTTCGGGGTGGAACTGCACCGCCCACATTCTCTTTTCAGCATTCTCAATCCCCGCCAGCGCAGTCGGAGATTGGGCAATCTTGCGGAAGCCCTGCGGCAGCGCTTCGGCTTCGTCGCCGTGGGACATCCAAACGGAGAGCTCGCGGGGCAACCCCTGAAACAGGATCGACTCCTCAATCACTTCCACCTGAGCGTGGCCGTACTCGCGTTTGGCACCGGGCTTCACTTTGCCGCCCAGCGTATGCACCATGCAGTGGAGGCCGTAGCAAATCCCCAGCACGGGCAACCCGAGCTCGAATACACGCGGATCATACGGAGGCGCGTCGGCATCGTAAACCGAGCTAGGTCCGCCAGACAGAATGATCCCCAAGGGGGCGTAGCCACGGATTTCTTCGAGCTTGGCGTTACAAGGAAGGACTGCGGAGAAGACGTTCTGTTCGCGGATGCGGCGGGCAATTAACTGCGTGTATTGCGAGCCGAAGTCGAGGATGACGATTGATTGAGGTTCCACGGAAGAGTTTACCAGATTGGGTAGCACTGTAAAGGGTGACCCCTACCTCCCCGGCAGCGGCTCCCCCGGCGAAAAACCCGGCATCAGCGGCTCGTCGCAGTCTTCATCCGCCAAGGGGTGTAGCCGCGAGGAAAACAAAGGTTCGTCTTCGAGATTCGTCCCAGCGCCCATGTCCGGCGGAGCCGGTATAGAAGGCGGCTCGATCATGCTCGGTGTGACAACCTCTTCAGGCTTTGCCGGACTGCGGTCCCACTCCACGACAGATACATATCCCGCCAGACGAGCGACATAGAGCCAATCCGCAATGGCGAGATAGGCCAGCGTCACTAACGCCATCAAGGTCAGCGTAACGCCCGCCGGGACCAGTGACGCCACGGAAAGTGGATACATGACCACCGTAGTTCCAATTACGAAGGCAACCATGTGCATGGCGCCAAACCAGAAACCCACCGCGGATGTCTTGCCTCCGCATCGGCGGCAGAAATCGACGGCGGCGGCTATGGAGCCGAAGGTGTCCTCTCCGTCGCGAACGGCGAAGACGGCGGCGATGGAAAGAAACCAGTTCACCGAGGACCAGGCGATAGAAACTAGAATCGCGAGAGGGACGAAGAGCAAGAGCGCCAAACCAGCGTGTGGCGTCTTGGGCGTGCTGACAAAAGACGCAACCAGTGCTGCGCCAAACAAGCTCACCAGCGCAGCCAATGCCAACGCAACTCGCAGGGCATGCAATCCGATCAGAGCGCGAAGGGATCCCGGCTTGGCCTGCCAATCGGGAGTGGCGCGGGCGACCAAAGCGCGTAGGGTAGCAAAACGCCCCAGCGCTCCAAGGAGCGTCCACAACAGCGCCAAAGCTGGAATCAGCAGGATGGCGGTGCGCACCACGCGAGGCCCGCTGCCGTGAAAAATATCGGCCAGAGCGCGTGACACGGCGAGAGGGTGCTTCAACCTGAAGAGCATCAAGTCGGCTGGGGTGACGATCAGTGTGTGCAGGTATTCAAACAGCGCGAGCCCCATGAGGAGCAGCGCTGCGCCTCCCCAGCTCCAGCGCCAGGACAGTTCGGCTAGGAAAATTGCGGGCTGACGCCAGATGGCACGGAAACCATCGCGAACTGGGGTGGGAGCAGGCATGTGTTCAGGATAAATGAAACTGGTGAAGGAGTGTTCCCTTCGGTTGCTCGTTGCCCTCTGGGTGCCCCGTCCTTGTCGCGTTCTTTGCGACAGGGCGGGGATTTTCACCAACAATTCTCATGGATGCTTGGCAAACTGCGGATCCTTCGCTGCGCTCGGGACGACAATAATTCTCTATTTATGGAACATATCATGGATCAAGACCCGCCCTGTCGCAAAGAACGCGACAAGGACGGGGCACCCAGAGTGGTTGTTGGTTTCGCGGGCAGGGCGACCCGCAAGATACCAGCTATTTGACGACGATATTCACCAGTCTGCCCGGAATCACGCGGATTTGGACAATCTGCTTCCCCGCCAGCGTAGCGCGGACTTTCTCGTCGGCGAGAGCCACTTCTTTGACGTGTTCCTCCGTGGAATCCGCAGGCACCACGACGCGGCTACGCACTTTACCGTTGATCTGCACAGCGAGTTCGACTTCATCTTCTTTCGCCAACGCAGCGTCGTATTTGGGCCAGGGCGCGCGCAAGAGACTGGACTTCTCGCCGAGCATCTCCCAAAGTTCGTGGGCCAAGTACGGAGCGAAGGGAGCAAGCAGCAACACGAGACTGCGTTGCGCGTCAGCTAGAAAGAAAATGGGGACTTTGGCCGCTTTCTCTTCTCCCTTTTCTTCCGCGGCATACATGGCATTCATCAGCTCCATGATCGCGGCGACGCAGGTGTTGAAGTGCCAGCGGCCTTGGAAGTCATCCGTAATACGCTTAATCGTCTGGTGAAGCTTGCGTTGCAGTGCGCGGGCTTCAGGAGACAACTCCGTGGGCACGGGCTTACGCCAGTCAGGGTGCTGGGGTTGCGCGTTCCGAAAAACGTAACGATATACGCGCCCGAGAAAGCGCTGCACGCCTTCGATACCGGTTTCTTGCCAGTCCAAATCGCGGTCGGGAGGTGCGGCAAACAGGCTGTACATGCGGGCAGCGTCAGCACCGTAGCGCGCCACCATGTCGTCCGGCGAGACAACGTTGCCCAAACTTTTGGACATCTTGCCGCCGTCTTTAATGACCATGCCCTGCGTAAAGAGACGCTCGACAGGCTCGTCGTTCTTGATCAGGCCGATATCGCGCATGAACTTGGTCCAGAAGCGCGAGTAAATCAAATGCAGAATCGCATGCTCCACGCCGCCGATGTACTGGTCGATGGGGAACCAGTAGTTGGCAACAGCACTGTCGAACGGAGCTTTGTCGTTCTTGGCGTCCGTATAGCGGTAGAAATACCAGGAGGAGTCGACGAACGTATCCATCGTATCGGTCTCGCGCCGCGCCGGACCACCGCACTTTGGGCACTTGGTGTTGAGAAATTCGGGTACACGACTGAGCGGCGAACCGCCGGTGAGAGTGATATCGACGTTGTCCGGGAGAATGACCGGAAGATCCTTTTCCGGAACAGGTACGATCCCGTCTTTCTCGCAGTACAGCATCGGGATCGGCGTCCCCCAGTAGCGTTGCCTCGAGATGCCCCAGTCTTTCAAGCGATAGGTCACCGTCGGCTTGCCGAAACCATTTTTCTCCGCATGGGCAGCCATCCGCACGATGGCATCCACGCAAGCGAGCCCCGTGAAAGGCCCAGAGTTTACCAGCACCCCCTCGGTAGGAGTAAACGCCGCAACCTGCACGTCAATGGGCTCACTATCGCTCGTCGCGCTGAGCTGAATCACCTGCCGAATTTCCAAACCATATTTCTTTGCGAACTCGTGATCCCGCTCATCGTGCGCGGGCACCGACATAATCGCGCCCGTGCCATAGTCCATCAAAATGTAGTTCCCTACCCACACGGGCACGCGCTCACCGTTGAAAGGATTCACGGCAAAGCGTCCGGTTGGCACACCGTGCTTCTCTATCGCTCCAATGTCTCCAGCTTCACGCGCACTGCGTTGCTCCGCGACAAGCTGCCCCACTTTTGCTTTGAGCGAAGAATCCGCGGCGGCCATGTCGAGCACAATGGGATGCTGCGGCGCGAGCTGCACCGATGTCGCGCCGTAGATCGTATCCACGCGCGTGGTAAAAACTGTAATCGTCGCACCCGCCGGTCCCGTTGCGCCTTCCAGCTTGAAATCCACCAGCGCGCCTTCACTGCGCCCGATCCAGTTGCGCTGCATGGTGCGAACTTTTTCCGGCCAGCCATCGAGCTTATCGAGGTCACGCAATAATTCATCGGAGTAGTTCGTGGTGCGCACGAACCACTGCTCAAGTTCTTTTTGGATGACCGGAGTGGTTTCGTGCCGCCAGCAGAATCCTCCCGCCACCTGCTCATTCGCGAGTACCGTGGCGCACTCCGGGCACCAGTTGACCCGACTGTTTTTGCGGTAGGCCAGACCACGCTCGTACATCTTCAAGAAGAACCACTGATTCCAGCGGTAGTAGTCGGGTAGACAGGTGGTAACCTCACGCTGCCAATCGTAGGCAAAGCCAAGGCGCTTCATCTGCACCTTCATATTCGCGATATTAGCCAGCGTCCACTCGCGCGGCGGCGTGTTGTTCTTGATGGCCGCATTCTCAGCCGGCAATCCAAACGAATCCCACCCCATGGGATGCAGCACGTTGTAGCCATTCATCCACATGTACCGGGCCAGTGCGTCCCCGATGGAGTAATTGCGCACGTGCCCCATATGCAACGCGCCCGAGGGATAGGGCAGCATCTCGAGCACGTAGTACTTCGGCTTCGAAGAGTTGGGCTCGGCTTGGTACTGGGCGTCGTCTGCAGCCCAGCGCTCAAACCATTTTTTCTCAATGACTTGGGCGTCAAAGCGGTCGGTCGGGATCGGGGATGAACTTGGGTCTGACATAAAGGGAAACATTCGCGAAAAATATCCGAATTCCGATTTTACAACGACCCAGGAAGAAAAACTTTGCACACAGCTCACCCTACACCCCATTGCCTACTCTTTTAAGCCCCATGGAAACAATGGATTAGGGCTACGTCGTTGGTAATCAGAATGGCGGTTCAATTGCCATGTCCTGTATGTAAATTATGTCTATAATTCCAATAGGGTATAATCTACACAAGGACGGGGGGGGCCGAAACAGATGAAAGTTTCGCAAAAAGGCTTGTACGCGTTACAGGCGCTCATCATGCTGGCGCGGCATGACAACCAAGGCGCGATCAAGATTCGTGACATCGCTTACGAGGAGAACCTGCCGGAAAAATTTCTCGAGCTCATTCTTGTCGAACTGAAAAACGCCCGCATCGTGGACAGCGTGCGCGGGGCCAAGGGCGGATATCAGTTGCGGCGCAAGGCTTCGGAGATTCACCTGAGCGAGATCATGCGCTTGATTGACGGACCCCTGGCACCCTTTGGCGACGCTGATTCCCTCCGCGACCTCATTGAAAGCGACGGCAGCCACCGCGCCCTGTATCAAGTATTTCTTCAGGTGCGTGATGCAGCTGCGTACATCCTGGAGAGCACGACCATTGCCGACATTGCGCGCATGCCTTCGGGACCCGCCAAGAAATCGAAGGTGACGAAGGATACAGAAAAGCCAGTCGCGCGCAGCACAAAATTAAGTAGTGCGAGCAAGACCCGCGACGCGCAAGCCAGCACCGGCGAGGGCATAGTTCTGATGCTGCGAAAGGAAAAATTGTCATGAAATCGCGCAAGAATTGGATCTTCGTCTTGCTTCTCGGTGGAGCGGTGCTTTCGTCGGCGTCAGGACAGACCGTCGTGCGCGTCGGTGCATTCCCTAACATCACTCACCCTCAGGCCATGGTCGGCAAAAACGGAGGCTGGTTCGAAAAGGCTTTGGGCAACAACGTCAAGATTGACTGGAAGAGCTTCAATGCCGGTCCTTCAGCGATTGAGGCCCTGTTTGCCGGAGCCTTGGACATCACCTACATCGGGCCGAATCCGGCGATCACCGGCTACGTGCGTTCGAACGGCGAGGCGCTTCGTGTCGTAGCGGGAGCGACCAGCGGGGGCGCTTCACTGGTCGTCCGCAACGATTCTGGCATCCAGAAGCCGGAAGATTTTCACGGCAAACGAGTGGCGTCGCCGCAGATGGGGAACACGCAGGACGTGGCTTTGCGGGCTTGGTTGAAAGCGCACGGCATGAAATCGGCCGACAAGGGCGGCGACGTGATGGTAATGCCGATGGCGAATCCGGATCAGCTAACACTGTTCAACAAGAAAGAATTGGACGCGGCCTGGGCTCCCGAGCCTTGGGCGACGCGCTTGATCAAAGAAGGCAACGGCCGGTTGTTTCTCGATGAGCGCGATTTGTGGCCCAAGGGGCAGTTTGTGACGGCGCACATCATCGTCAGCTCGAAGTTTCTGCACGAGCACCCGGATGTCGTGAAGAACTTTATCCGCGCGCACGTGGAATTGACGGACTGGATCAACGGGCATCTGCCAGAGGCGAAGAAGATGCTGAACGCGCAGATTCAGAAGGAAACCGGGAAGGCTCTATCGCCGGCGTTACTTGACGACGCGTTTGCGCGGCTGCGAGTCACTTATGACCCGCTGCGCTCTTCCCTGCTGAACTCGGCGCACTCGGCATTTGAAGCTGGGTTTCTGGGAAAGACGATGCCGGATCTTTCCAATCTTTACGATCTTTCCCTTCTCAACCAGGTTTTGGCGGAGAAGAAATTAAAGGCGGTCCAATGAGCGCGACTCCGAATCTAGTCGAAGACGCCCTAAGGCAACAAGACCTCGCGGGCGTTGGCCCCCGCGCCACATTGGTCAATTCGCGGGTAAATTCCGCCACGCCGAAGCTGTGCCTCCAAGAACTTTCGCTGCACTACAGTGCTGCGGGCGGAGAGCGGTTGCTGGCGCTGGACAAGATCAACCTGCAGGTCTCTGCCGGCGAGTTCCTATGCATCGTCGGACCTTCTGGTTGCGGCAAGAGCACCCTGCTGTATCTGATCGCAGGCTTGCATGAGCCGAGTTCGGGCAAAGTTTTGATGGACGGCAAAGTTGTCGAGCGCACCGGAACCGACCGCATCATGATCTTCCAGGAGCACGGCCTCTTCCCCTGGCTCACGGTGGAAGAAAACGTTGAGTTCGGCATGAAAATGAAGGGCATCAAGAAAGCCCAGCGGCGGGAACAAACGCACGAATATCTGAAGATGGTGCACTTGCAGAAGTTCCAGAAAAGCTACATTCACCAGCTCTCCGGCGGTATGCGGCAGCGCGTCGCGATTGCGCGAGCGTTGGCGACCGAACCGGATGTCCTGCTAATGGACGAACCTTTCGCAGCCCTCGACGCCCAAACGCGCGATCTGCTGCACGACGAACTGGAGCGCATCTGGGCGAAAACGGGACGCACCATCGTCTTCGTAACCCACAACGTGCGCGAAGCCGTGCGGCTTGGCGATCGCGTCGCGGTCTTCACCTTCCGGCCTGGCCGCGTGAAGCGCGAATACAAAATCAACTTGCCACGTCCGCGCCACTTGGAGGATGCTGCGGTGGCAGGAACTGCGCGCGACATTTTGAACGATCTCCGCGAGGAAATCGATAAGAGCCTGGAGGCTGAGTACAACGATGAAACGCGCCGCTAGGCAGTTGGCTTTCTACGCAGTGCTGGTGGGTATCTGGGCGCTGATTGCGCGCCTGCATATCTGGCCGCCGTATATCGTGCCGCCGCCGTCCGATGTCTACGCGGCTTTGCGCGATGGGTTTGAGGACCACAGTCTGTTGATCGCAATCGGCGTCAGTTCGCGGCACATGCTTTTGGGCTACGGCATTTCGGTGATTCTGGGAATGTTTCTAGGCATCGCCCTGGCCGCCAATCAGTATCTTGAACAAACGGTCGGCGGCCTGCTGGTCAGCCTGCAAAGCATGCCCAGCATCTGCTGGCTGCCTCTGGCCGTCTTGTGGTTCGGCCTCTCGGAGAATGCAATTCTGTTTGTGATCGTGATGGGGTCCACGCTTTCGGTCACGATCAGCATGGAGACTGGACGCAAGCAGATGCCAAAGATTTACAGCATGGCGGGCCGGAATCTGGGCGCACGCAAGTGGAACTTGTTCTACCACGTGCTGCTGCCCGCGAGTATGCCTTACATCATCACCGGGCTGAAACAAGGCTGGGCTTTCGCCTGGCGCTCGCTGTTTGCCGGGGAGATGCTTTCCCTTTCGCTGGGCCTGGGGCAGCGGCTTAATGCCGGCCGCGATAACAACGACATGCCTCAGGTGATTGCCGTGATGATCTTGATTATTGCCATCGGATATATCGTCGATGGCTGGTTCTTCCGTTCCGTAGAGCGGAGATTGCAACACAAGTGGGGACTGTTACCCTCCACATAGACCGGAAGGCTCTCCCCCGAGAGCATTTGCAATTCCTGCATTCGATTTAAAAACCTCAAGGAGCTCAACACCATGCGACGCAAGTATTTGTTTTTAATGTCTACTAGTCTAATAGTATTAGTTAGCATCTTTGCGCAGGGAC
>JAYTQD010000090.1:0-1890 GCA_043746935.1 Acidobacteriaceae bacterium
TGGAATTCCGATGGCAGTCTCTATATCGAAAACGGATTCGTCGAGCCTGAGCTCATCCGCAAAGCCCACGCCCACGGTGTCAAGGTCATGCTGCTCACCGGTGGTGACTTCGCCGCCATCGAAGCCAGCCCGCAGGTGTTCAACACGGTCCTCGCCAACCTCAAGACCTTCGTCGCCGAGAATGATTACGACGGCCTCGACATCGACTGGGAGTTTCCCTCCAACGCCACCGACCGCGCTTTTTTCGTAACGCTCATGACGCGCCTGCGCGAAACCTTTCCCAGCCCGCGCTACACCCTCTCCGCCGACCTCGCCCCTTGGAATGGTGATTTCTATAATCTAAACAAGCTCAAGACGCAGACAGATTTCTTCAACCTCATGGTCTACGACTGCGCCGGTCCCTGGACCAGCATGGGCCACCTGAACTCCCCAATCTTCTGGGACAAGCGCGACCCCCACCCCGAGGAATGCGAGCCCGGAGCCAGCGTCCAGCAAGCCGCCGAGCTTTTCCTGAAGCATGTCCCAGCCAAGCAGCTCAACATCGGAACGCCATTCTACGGCTACGACTACACCAACGTCACCGGCCTTTTCGGAGCCTGCCCCAACGCCCCCTTCACGCCCGACGGCGCATGCGATGACACAGTCCAAACCATGAACTACGGCCCCAACATCAAGCAGCTGATCAACAAGGAAGGCTGGGAGCGCCACTATGACACCGCATCGTTAGTTCCGTATTTGGTACGAGCTGACGGCAGCCCGGGCTTCATCACCTACGACGACGCGTTCTCCACTTACGCTCGCGTCCACTACGCCGATTGGGACCTCGGCTTAGGCGGCACCTTTATGTGGTCGCTCGATGCCGACTACGACGGCCACTCGCAGGACCTGCTCGACGCCATGTATCGCGCGACCATCGACGGACGTCACAAGCACTAAGTATGCGGGGACGGCCCTTGAGCCGTCCCCGCACCGCTCACGCCTTAAGTAGCGCGGTGTGGAGAACCCTACTTCTTCGCCACTTTCACTTTCGCCATCCCCGCCTTGCCTTTCAGCTCAATCACAATCACATCCATCCCGCCGTCGCCCGTGTTTTCCGGCAGGTGTACGGTGCTCGGCGTGTATTGCGCATCACCAGTCTTAACGGCCAGGTCCTGCGTCTTCCCGTCGGGAAACGTGAACTTTGCCTTGGCGTCATTGAGGAACACCGCGACCGCGTTCGGATGGCTGTGCATAATCGACTTCTCGTGTGGCCCATAATGCACCTTCAAAATCCTGACCTGAACGTTTTCACTGATTACCGTGTAATGCTTCGGATCAGTTTTCACCGCATCCTGCGCCGAAACAATTGGAGCCAGACAAACGCACACCACTACCACGGACAGCATGAGACGAAGGGACATGTTGGTTCTCCTGAGTTTTGTAGGGTCGATGCAAAGCGCCTAACGCTACTCCGGCGGTGGTGTTATGTCAATCGGACTAGGCCCACCTTGGCCGCGACTTGGCGCAGCTCACGCCACCGCTTTGGCGCGAAGCCCCCACAGCACCATCACGGAGGAAGCGATGATGGCAATGCCCACAGTAGGGAACGCAATGCCGACAAAAGCCTCTTGCCAGGGCAGCCCGTGATGGCCGATTCCGGTGATCGGAGAGAGCGCCGCTGTTCCAAAAATTGCTGCCAGCGTGGTGACGAACCAGTTGCCATAGGTACCGTACAGCGCCGTCCAGTACGCTGCCGTCTTCATCGCTGGCGAGAGCCGCACTTCAGTCCACACCGCCCCCAGCGCCACCAGAAACGTTCCGTTCATCACACCTTCCAGATGCGCAGCCAGTCCCATCCGTATGTTGGCAAAATGCTGCTCCGCAAATCCCGTCAGCAGCCCGATTAGAAAC
>JAYTQD010000091.1:0-5076 GCA_043746935.1 Acidobacteriaceae bacterium
GACCACGCAGTTCACAGCCAAGGAGGATTGGAGTTTTGCCAGTCCTGTGAAGCTGGGCCGACTTCCCTATTCGTACACGGGGTTTTGGCGCGAACTTGAGCGAGCATCCAAAGAAGCGGGAATTGGGCATCTCGGCACGCACGCCTTTCGGCACACCTACCGTAGCTGGCTGGATGCCGTGGGGACGCCAATCGCTGTTCAACAAAAGCTGATGCGGCATAGCGACATCAGAACGACGATGAACATTTATGGCGATGTGGTGACGGACGAAATGGGACAGGCGCACTCGAAAGTCGTGGGGCTGGCACTCAGCCGTTCGGCTTAACTGATTGCGCTGGTGATTGCAGGGTCGCTTAAGTTGTTGAAACAATGGCTCCTCAGGTAGGACTCGAACCTACAACCCTCCGGTTAACAGCCGGATGCTCTGCCATTGAGCTACTGAGGAGTGTCGTTTTAGTGCAGCTATTCCTATAAATATATCACCCGGGTCGGCGCTGCGGAAGGGGGTTCCCTGCGGCCGCCGGTACGTCCATTCTAAGAAAAAAGAGCAGGCTGGGTTCTCCAGCCTGCTCGAGTCTTGCGTTCTTACATCTTGCTACGGTTCGACTTTGACGCTCTCGACGACTACGTTGTCGATGGCAACGCCGCAAGTGTGGCCTGGGCGTACATCGGAACAGATACCGCCTGCGTCCTGTGCGAATTCAAAGCGGAGTTGAGCCGTGGTTCCCGCCATTCCCACCAGACGCATTTTCACGCGCTGGAAACCTTGGGAATCGCCGGACCACATGGACATATCGCCGTTTGGAAAGTAGTTCGGATCGCGGTTACGGGGCATGTGCTTGGGGTAGTGGTTGGCGCTGCCCGTAGTGAAGAACTGTTCGAAGGCCTCCGCCAACACAGAACGAAGGGTATTGCCCGGCGTGAAGTCCGTAACGCGCAGGAAAGCACCGTCGTATCCGAGCACATTGAGGACAGGATCGTCCTCGGTGTCGTAGCAGATGTTGAATTCAACCGTGACGAAGTCCGAATCGGCGGGGACGCTGAAGAGGGGACTCAACAGGCGCTCCCAACGAGCCGGATCGCTGTTCGGCAATCCATCGTTTGCGTTTGTGTGGAATGCGGCGTTCGACGTGCTGCCGCAGAAGGTGTTGCTTGTGGTCCAAGGCACGACGTTCAAACCACGTCCGTGGACAGCCGCCCAGCCCACAGGCAAGGCACCCGGCGCGGCGCCGTCAAAGTTTTCGCTCAAGACAACTGTCTCTTCCCCTTCCGCTTCGGAGGGGAAGATCTTGACGTTGCTCATCTGGCTGATCCCTGCGACTACAGTGGCATTGACATCCTCACCACCTGAAATCGAAAGGCGTTTAAAGAAAATATCCGGCGTGGTCATGCTGCCGCTGGGTTGGCCGTCGGTAAAGCCCGGAAGGGTCGTACCCGCCCAAACAGCAAACAACTCACCCCCCTGAGCGACGGATTGGTTGTAGTCTCCCAGGTTTGGCTGACCGGTGTCATTACCCCAGCCTGCTTTGAAGTTCGCATCGGTGAGGCTCTTCTGGGATTTCCAGCTAGCGCCACCGTTATCCGAGAAGACATAGGACACGCGGGTCAAATCTCCGGTCTTGGCCGCGCCCTGGTCGTAGTAGTAGACGTAGACGCGTCCGGTATCTTTGTCCACGGTGACCCAGGGGAACCACTGCGCGCGATCCTGTCCCGGCTCGGAGTTGAGAATCTTCGGCGCTGAAAAAGTCACGCCGCCATCACTGCTTTTTTGCACGTAGATATCAGCGCCGTCAAAGTTGTTGTTATCGGAATAGACCACGTAAACACTGCCTGCGAAGCGACCACCGGAGTTGTCGACGGCGAGTGATGGCGAGGTGTTGACGCGATCGTTGCCGAGGATCTGATCAATTGTTACGAAGTTGGAATTCACTTCCACCGGAGCACTCCACGTCTGAGCATTGTCGATGGAACGGGCGAACCCAATGCTGTTGGTGTAGAAGCCGGGGAAACGGCGCCATGCCACATAGGCGTTACTGGAGCCTTTGGCAAAAGCCGGGACGGAAGACTGGCCGTCGACGGCGGTCGCAGCGACGACTTGACGTGTGGACCAAGTCACCGGATTGACGGTGTCCAGGATGTTGTCGGTGTAGGTGGTGGAGATGGCCACACCACCAGCGGCGGCAGAAGTGAAATCGCTCCAGCTGAGGAGGAGGCGTCCGGTTTCGGGATCGACACTCATGAATTCCTTGTCCGCAGCGCCGATGGGATCCGTAGCAGAGGTTACCTCGATGGGACCCGCCCAGGTGTGCCCGCAGTCTCTAGAAACATGTACCGACATCGTCTGGGCTGAAGGCGTGAGCAGAATGGACGAATAGACGAAATTGCAGCCCCCAAGATACTGGATATCGGGGTCACCGAAAACATTGTTCCCTGGAGACGTGGGAAGCTGTCCTCCATCCACAAACGTGTTGCCGCCATCGTCCGAATACATAACGCCGGAGACCGAGATGGGATTGCGAGCGAAACCACGCGTATCGTTATAACCGATCACAATGTGCTGACCGGTGCTATCGACGGCAATGGACGTCTCGGCTTGACCACCAGCAGGACCATCTTTGTCAGCGTCGCAATCGTCTTGCTTGTTGACGCAATTGCCGTCTCCGGCAGCTTTCATGGCAGCGGCAAGACCCTGCGGCGCGCCGGTCTTCAGAGCCGTACGCACTCTGGAGGCCAGGTGACCAGCGGGGGACATCCGATTTTCCTGTGGCTTCGTGTTAAAAAACTGTTTCGCCTGGACGGGCAACGCCGCCAGCGCAACCAATAGAATGCCCAGCAACGAGCACCTAGGCGCAAGGTTCATCTTCATAAATCAATACCTCAGAGAGAATTTTGGAAACAACACGGAGTTGAGCCGGGAAATCCCGGGGTTGAGAGTCAACGTCGGCCAAGTCGGCGGTAGGATAGGGCGTGGCCTACGAAAGCGGAGAAACAGAATCGCGACAGAAACGAAACTGCAACACGTCTTCGTTTCATCACCTCTTCGTTCGGTGGAAAAGCCGAACTTGATATCAATACGTCGGGCTGGGTACCGCTGTCAACCGGGCATTTGCCAGGGTTTTCCTTACATGCAACTTCTTGCACATAATGCGTAAAATCATGCAGAGTGGATGGAACGGGGCGTGAGCGGGAAGTGCCCGCCAACCGGCAGAATCCGGTTCGAGGTGAACCGTACTTGGTGGTTCATTTTTGTTACCTTAAATGGGTCGCAAGTTGCGAGGTGCATCATGCTGGGAGGTATTCGTTTGCTCTGGATTCTGGCTTCTTTGTTGGTGCTGACAGCAATGGTATCCGCCGCGGATAGCGCGAGCGCACCGGGGCCGCCCAAGGCTGCCGTTCTGCCGGTCGAAGATACCCTGCACGGTCACAAGATCGTGGACAACTACCGCTGGCTGGAGGACGGCACTACGCCGCAAACCCAAGCCTGGGTCCATGACGAGCTGGCTTACACACGGAGTGTTCTGGATCCGCTACTCGGGCGCACGGGAATTGAAAAGCGGCTAACCGAGCTGCTGTCCGTGGGCAGCATCAGTGCGCCGCAGATCGCTGGGCCTTGCTACCTCTATACGAAGCGCGAGGGCATGCAGAACCAGCCCGTCCTCTACGTCCGCGAAGGAGTTACCGGGAAAGACCGCGCGCTGCTCGATGTAAACGCGCTGGCATCCGATGGCACGGTGGCGCTGGACTGGTGGTATCCGAGCGAAGACGGCAAATATGTCGCGTACGGAACGTCAGTCAGCGGTTCGGAAATGAGCACGCTGCATGTCGCCGAAACAGCTACCGGAAAAACCTTACCTGATTCAATTGCACGGACGCGCGCAAGCAGCATCGCATGGAAGGCGGACAACTCAGGCTTTTTCTATACGCGATACCCCAGCAAGGGGGATGTGGCGGAAGGCCAGGAGATGTACAACCGGCACGTTTTCTACCATGCGTTGGGCGCCGATCCTGCGAAGGATGCGTTGATTTTCGGTGAAGGGCGCGATCCGGAAGATTGGCCCAACGTTTCTCTTTCAGAAGATGGACGCTGGCTCTTGATCGCCGTGGAGCAAGGCTGGACCAAGAGCGAACTCTTCCTGAAGGACACGAAGTCGGACGCGGCTCCGGTTCGCATTACGTCCGGCAAGAATTTTCTTTATAGCGGCGAAGCGCACAGCGACGCGATTTACGTCACGACCAACGAGGATGCGCCGCGGTATCGCGTGTTCGTGGTCAACCCGGCGCAGCCCGCGCGCGAAAATTGGCGTGAGATCATTCCGCAAAGCGATGCCGTGCTACAGGGAGTTTCCGTGGCGGGCGGTAAATTGCTCACCAGTTACGAGAAGAACGCCACTTCTCTGCTAAAGGTATTGAGCCTCGACGGTAAACCGCTAGGCGACGTGCCCTTACCTGGCCTTGGAACCGTCTTTGCCACAGGCAATCGGCATGATCGCGATGACGCTTTTTTCGCTTTCTATTCTTTTGCGGTGGCGCCATCGGTGTATCACTACGATCTCAAAACCGGCGCGAGCGCGCTGTGGGCTAAAGTCGATGCCCCCATCGATCCCTCAGCGTATGAAGTCAAACAGCTCTGGTACAACTCCAAGGATGGAACACGGGTACCGATGTTTGTCGTACACAAAAAGGGGCTTGTGCTCAACGGCAAGAATCCGACATGGCTAACGGGCTACGGCGGGTTCAACGTCAGCAATACGCCAACCTTTAGTGGGGCTCGCTACGTATGGCTGGAGCATGGCGGCGTCTTTGCCCTGGCGAACCTGCGCGGCGGCGCCGAATTCGGCGAAGACTGGCACCGGGCGGGAATGCTGGAGAAGAAGCAAAACGTGTTTGACGACTTCATCGCCGCTGCCGAGCACTTGATCGCGGAGAAATATACCGATAAAGAGCATCTCGCCATCACGGGCGGCTCCAATGGCGGGCTGTTGATGGGCGCGATGATCACGCAGCGTCCGGATTTGTTTCGGTCCGTGATCTGCCAGGTGCCGTTGCTGGACATGTTGCGCTATCAGAACTTCCAGA
>JAYTQD010000092.1:0-5076 GCA_043746935.1 Acidobacteriaceae bacterium
AACCGCCTCACAAGCCCGGCGCGCCGCCACTGGCCCAATTCCGCCGCACACAACCACAGCGGCATCGCTCTCAAAAAACTTGAACTCCCGTCCATCCCAACTGCGCCGCGCTACCCGCCAACCTGCTACCAGCGGCTGAATTTCACGTTCCATTGCCGCAACAATCGCTACTCTCGCCATCCCGCTCCTGCTTTTGGGCGGCGCAGGGCTTCAGCCCTGCGATAACTCCTCATTAAAAAATCGGCTTTAGCCGCTGAGGTAAGGCTACGAAGCGCCACAATATCCATTCGCCTGGAACCACCGCACCGCCCGCCCCAGCGCATCTTTCACCGGAACAATCTTCCACCCCAACTCCCGCTCCGCCTTAGCCGACGAAACCCACATTTTTTTCTTCCCCATCCTCACCGCATCAATCGTCGCTCGCGGCTCTTTTCCCAAAAGCCTTCCAGTCACCAGCTCATCCACCACACCCGTCGCCAGCGCAAAAAAGTACGGCAGCTTGATATTCGGCGATGGCAGCCCGGTCAAAGCCGCTAGCTGGTCAAGAATCTGCTTCAACGACAGGTTCTCGCCGCCTAAAATATACCGCTCGCCGCTACGCCCCTTCTCGAACGCCGCTACATGCCCGCGCGCGCACTCCGTGGCATCCACCAGATTCAGACCCGTATCCACATACGCCGGAAACTTCTTCTTCAGAAAATCCACAATGATCCGACCCGACGGCGTCGGCTTGATATCCCGCTCCCCGACAGGCGTCGTCGGGTTCACAATCACAACATCACAGCCAGAAGAGCGCCCATCCCGAGCCGCATCGAACGCTACCTGCTCGGACAAAAACTTCGACCTCTTATAGTGCCCAATCATCACTTCCAGCGAAACCGGCGTAGCCTCATCCACCACAGCCCCGTGATCCGAAAACCCCATCGTCGCCACGCTCGACGTATGCACCACTCGCCGCACACCCTGCTCCCGCGCCATCTTTAGCAGCGCCCGCGTGCCTTCCACATTCGCCCGGTACATCGAATCCGGCTTGGGAATCCACAACCGGTAATCGGCAGCCACATGGAACACCGCCTCACATCCCGCCAGCGCCGATCGAAACGATTCCGGCTCCAACAAGTCTCCGGTCACACGTTCACCGGGCACCCCTTCCAGATTCCGCAAATCGCTGCTCGCCCTCGCGAGGAGCCGCAACTCCGCGCCCTGCTCCGCCAGCACACGCGCAACGTGACTGCCCAGAAACCCTGTCGCGCCTGTGACGAATGTCCGCAAAATAATTTAGTAATTTAGTAACGCCATAAAGTCTGTCATCCCGACCGGAGCAGTTGCTTCGCGAAGCAAAGCAACTGCGGAGTGGGGGAACCTGCTGTTCCCAGCCAAATTAGCAATACGGTTTTGCGTCAAATTACAAAATCACAAATCACCAAATTACAAATCCACTACGCGTGTCCCCGCCGATTTCCTGTCCGTTCCTGTTCCGCCGCCATCACTTTCCCATACGTCGTCAACGCCAGCAGCGGAAAGTAATCCTTGTACATGTGGTACTTCAAATAGAACACTCGCGGAAATCCAGTCCCCGTGTACTGCGGCTCGTCCCACGACCCATCCTGCAACTGCGTCCGCAGCAAATACGCCACGCCCTTTGCCACCGAATCGCTCCGCGTATCGTTCGCCGCCAGCAATCCCAGAACAGCCCAAGCCGTCTGCGATGCCGTGCTTGGTCCAATCCCCCGCGTCGTCGGATCATCGTAGGATCCACACGTCTCCCCCCAGCCGCCATCGGAATTTTGCACCATCCGCAGCCACTCGGCGCCGGACTGCACCGACGGTTCGTGAGAATCCACGCCCATCGCTTCCATCCCGCGCAGCACCAGCATGGTTCCGTAGATGTAGTTCACGCCCCAGCGGCCAAACCACGACCCATCAGGCTCCTGCTCTTTGCGGAGAAACTCCAGCGCCCGCTTCACCGCCAGGTGATTCCTGTCGAAACCAAACGTCGCCAGCATTTCTAGAATGCGTCCTGTAATGTCCACCGTCGCCGGATCGAGCATAGCGTTGTGGTCGGCAAACGGCACGTGCTGGAACACCATGCGGTCGTTGTCCTTGTCGAACGACGCCCATCCGCCATTGCGGCACTGCATGGACAGAATCCAGTCGATCGCCCGCTGCTCGGACTCGCGCTGATAGCGCCCATTAGGATGCTCCACGCGGCTCAAACCAAGACAAACCATCGCGCTATCATCCACATCCGGATAAAACTCGTTGTTGAATTCGAAGTACCAGCCACCCGGCTGTCCCTCCGGATTCTTTACCTTCCAGTCACCCACACTCCGCACTTGCTTCTGCAGAATCCAGTCGGCGCACTTGATCATGCGCGGATCGGTCTTGTCAACGCCGCTCTCGCCCAACGCAAACAGCGCATACGCCGAATCCCACACCGGAGACACAGCCGGCTGCATGCGGAACGTATCGCCTTCTTCGATCCCAAGCTTCTCAAACTCATCCATTGCGCGAATCATCTGCGGGTCATCCATGGAATACCCCAGGCAACGCATGGCGATGACGGCATTCATCATGGCGGGGAAAATCGCTCCCAAACCATCGCTCTTTTCGAAATGTTCCAACATCCACTTCTCAGCCTGCTTCAGCGCAATCGAGCGCAGCGGGCGCACGTGAACGCGCTCAAACCAGTGCGTCATCCGGTCCAACACCAAAAAGAAATTGCGCCAGGAGACAATTTTCTTCGCCCAATTCAGCCGCATACGCGATTTGTCGCGGCCTCCGACAAACAATTCCTCGACGCCCATCTCCTCCGGAATTTTCTTGAACGGCTTCTTGGCGTAGCAAATCGCAAGCGGCACTAAAATTGTGCGCGACCACGAAGATATTTCGTAAATATTGAACCAGAACCAGTTGGGGAACAGCACAATCTCCGGCGGAATCGCAGGCACGCCGTCGTAATCGTATTGACCAAAGAAACAGAGGTAAATCTTGGTAAAAGTGTTGACTTCGGTGACGCCGCCCATCTCCAAAATCTTCTTGCGCGCCTTCACCATCGCCGGATGGTCGGCCGGGAGCCCCGCCAGCTTCAACCCAAAATAGGTCTTCACCGAAGCGGAAATATTCGACGGCCCAGCCTGATAAATCGGCCAGCCCCCGTCGTCATTCTGGTGCCGCAGCATCCAGTTCGCGGCTTTTTGAAATCGTTCCGGATCGCCTGTGCCGAGGAGCACGTGGAGCAAAACGTAATCGGCTTCGAGAGTAGTGTCGGCCTCGAGCTCGCCGCACCAGTAACCGTCTTCGTGCTGCTGCGAGAACAAATACTTGCGCGCCGCATCCATAGCCGGCGCAACGTGGCTGCTCAGATCTTCAATTTTCCCAAAACGTAACTGTGGCACGGTACTACTGAACGAGGGGGAGTTCTCCATGCTTTAACAACTCCGTTCTGCTGTCGTCTCCGATCAATTCGTCTGATCCAAGCGGGTGCCCCGTCCTTGTCGCGTTCTTTGCGACAGGGCGGGGATTTTAAGGTCTTACCGAGCCGCCGCTACCGGCGCGCTGGCAATGGCTTCCACAATTTCTGGTGGCAGCCCAAAGCGCACATTCTCCGGCATCACTTCCAACTCTTCCACGTTCCCAAACCCTTCTCCAGCCAGATACTTCACAACTTCCTCCACCAAGCACTCCGGTGCCGAAGCCCCTGCCGTCAAAGCAATCCGCTTCACGTCTTTCAGCCACTCGGTCTTGATATCTTTGTAGCTGTCGATCAAATGCGAAGCCGTGCCCCAGTTGCGCGAAACTTCCACCAACCGATTCGAGTTCGAGCTGTTATCCGAACCCACCACCAGAACCAAGTCCGCCTCAGCCGCGACTTGCTTCACGGCAACCTGCCGGTTTTCCGTGGCATAGCAAATATCCTGCGCGGCTGGCCCCTTGATGTTCGGAAACTTCTTCTTCAGGGCTTCGATAATGTCTTTGGTTTCGTCGAGACTCAAAGTCGTCTGCGTCAGATACGCCACGCGATTCGGGTCGGGCACCACAAGCGATGCCACCTCATCGGGTGTGCCAACAACCTGGGTTACATCCGGCGCTTCGCCCAGCGTGCCGACCACCTCATCGTGATCGTGATGTCCGATCAAGATCAGCGACAGCCCTTCTTTGGCGAATTTGACCGCTTCCACGTGAACCTTGGTGACCAGCGGACAGGTCGCGTCAATCACGCGCAGGTCGCGCAGCTTACTGTCCTGGCGAACTTCCGGTGACACGCCGTGCGCGCTGTAAATCACGCGCTCGCCTGTGGGGACTTCCTCCACGCTATCGACGAAAATCGCGCCTTTTTGCTGCAACTCCTCCACCACGTAGCGGTTATGGACGATTTCCTTGCGCACATAGATGGGCGGCCCAAATTTTTCGAGCGCAATGCGCACGATATCGATGGCCCGCACTACTCCGGCACAGAAGCCTCGGGGTTTCAACAAAAGTAAAGTTTTTTGATCAGTCGACATCGGTCGCTGTACGCCTTTCCACACCTGGCTTTGGGCAGAAATCTGCTTCCTTAAAGCCTACCGAAACCGCCCCCTTAGGTCAATGTAAACCACGGAAACACCGTGGTTTAGCAGTAACTGGAGGGTTTCCAACAGTTAGCGGGAAAGCCTTACGTGGGGACGGCCGCCCTCGGCCGTCCAGCCGCACAGAAAACCCTCGGCTACGCGCTTTCCGCGATCATCTGCTCGGCGTTGCGCAGCGACGCTTCGGTCAACTTCGCCCCGCTGAGCATGCGCGCTACCTCTTCGGTGCGTTCTTTGTTTTCGATGCGGCGTACGGTCGTTTTGGTACGACCCGCGGCCGTCTTTTTCTCGATGAGGTAGTGCTGATCCGCAAATGCTGCAATTTGAGGCAGATGCGTGACGCAGAGGACTTGGGCAGTCCTAGCTAGAGCTTTCAGCTTCTTGCCCACTGCATCCGCTGCCCGTCCGCCGATGCCGATGTCGATTTCGTCGAAGACCATGGTTCTTTGTCCGTGGCCTGTTTTCTTAGCGGTGGAAGTCGTTTCGATACAGGACTTTAGCGCCAACA
>JAYTQD010000093.1:0-5073 GCA_043746935.1 Acidobacteriaceae bacterium
CTACGCGGTCGCCGCGTTCTACGAGCACCCGCGCAACGAGATCCAGCGCTTGCTGGGAGCCGTTGACGACAATCACTTCCGACGGATCGCAGACCACCGCACGAGACCGCCGCAGATGACCACAAATGGCTTCGCGCAAGACGAGGCTCCCAACGGCGGGGGCGTAGTCAAGCTGGCGAACCGGAGCCTCTCGTGCGTGTCGCAGCAGAATGCGCCGCCACGACTCGAAGGGGAAGATTGCCGTGTCGGTGCGGCCATACGCGAAATCATAGCGAAGTGGAGCCGATTGCCGGCTTGGAAAATCCATGGCTCCTGCAGCATCAGCGGCTGCAACTCCGAAGCGCGACAGCCGCAGCCTGGCGGACGTCTCTGATCTCTTGGGTCCGCTGCGATTCAAGCTTTCGGACACATAAGTGCCTGAGCCGCCACGGCCCACTACGAAGCCTTCCGCCAGCAGCTGGTCATAAGCCAGAAGTACGACTGTCCGTGAAATGCCCAGTTGCTCAGCGAGGTCGCGTGTTGAGGGAAGCCGGTCACTGGCAGAGAAGGCGCCGGACAGAATGGCTTTCCGTAGGCCGCGGTAGACCTGGCGGAAGAGAGGCTCGCCCTGCTTTGAAAGTGGTATCGCGACTTCCATAGAAAGTGGCTCTATGAAAATACCACAGGCCGCGTCATTCTTGACTCCTGCCGCGATAGATCAGCGTCCCTACTCGATGGACCATAGACGAGCGGCTTGACCCTGTCTCGAGTGGAACAGGCAAATCATGAATCTGGAGAAGACAATGAACCCGCTTCGCCGTATTGTGACCTATTTTCTTTTGTGCCTCCCTGGCTATCTTTCGCACCCAGTTCCGGCATTTCCACAAACAGCCCCGGTTGCAGCCGAAACAGGAGCGCAGCCCCCGCGGGATGGGCAACACGATTTTGACTTCACCTTTGGTACTTGGAAAACCCACATATCGCGCCTCCAACATCCACTCACGGGTTCCACTACGTGGATCCAATTGGACGGCACTAAAGTCGTCCGGAAAGTTTGGAATGGCCGCGCCCAGTTGGAGGAGATCGAGGCCGATGGCTCTACGGGTCACTTCGAAGATCTGAACTTGTTTCTGTACAATCCACAAGCCCACCAGTGGAGCCTGAATTTTGCCAACAGCAATGACGGCACTATGGGTCAACCCTCCATCGGTGAATTCAAAAATGGGCGCGGCGAGTTTTTCGACCAACAGTCATTCAATGGCAGAGCCATCCAAGTTCGACAAGTTTGGTCGAACATCACTCCGGATTCGCACCGTTTTGAACAGTCATTCTCAGATGACGGAGGCAAGACTTGGGAGCCAAACTTTATCGCAATGTTGACACGAGAAAAGCAAGTCGCAGCCGAAACAGGGGCGCAACATGCCGGCGCGGAGCAAGAGGGGCAGCACGATTTTGACTTCGCTTTTGGTACTTGGAAAGAACATTCATCGCGCCTCCAGCATCCCCTAACCGGCTCCACGACCTGGATCGAAATGTACGGCACCTCAGTTGTCCACAAGATATGGAATGGCCGCGCCAATCTGACCGAGCTCGAGTCCGATGGCCCCACAGGTCACCTTGAACTTCTCGCCCTGCGTCTCTACAACCCCCAAGCCCACCAGTGGAGCCTCACTTTTGCCACCAGCAGAGTCGGTATTCTGGGCATGCCACCAATGATCGGTGGGTTCAAGAATGGGCGCGGCGAGTTTTACGATCAGGAGCCATTCAGTGGCAGAGCCATTTGGGTTCGATTCACGATCTTCTCCATCAATGCGGACTCGGCTCAATCCGAACAGGCATTCTCAGACGATGGCGGGAAGACATGGGAAACAAACTGGATCAACAAATATACACGGGTGAAAGATGAATCGGACAAGGCGCACTGAGGCAGACGCATCGAAGGAGGCACTACTTTGGCAGGGACTCCGGACAGTCAGAAGAGCTATCTGGATGGGTTGGTGAGACAGCTGGAGGCGAAGCAGGACATCAACCAGTAGCAACCAGGCGGCGACGCGGAACTCCCGAACCTTGCGCTGCCGCTCCACGGATTTTGAGTCGGGCGGGTGGCCGCGCATCATTTCCGAAACAAAATGCGGAACATACCAACGTGTGTATGTTGCCAGCCCCAACAAGAGGACGAGCCACCAGAGCGCTAGAACACTGCGCATCCACAGCTTGTATTCGGTTATTCGGAGTTTGTGCGGCAAAATCTTTGTGCCCGCAGAGAGTAGGATGTACAATCCACCGATTTCCGCGACGCTTCCGAGCGCCGCGTGCGCCGTCGCCAGTGCGTAGTAAGCCTTGCCAAGTTTGGCTGGAATCTTTGGGATAACATGATCGCGAAACGACGGAATCATGACCAGCACGATAACGATGAGGTTCAGAAGTACGATGACGGACTGGCACCAAGCGTGGAGCCGAAATCGCTGCAAGCGTGCGAGCACTGCACCGCTGAGCAATCCTACTCCCATGACGATCTCAAGGAGCAGCACCAGATCTGCATAGCGCGGAGCTGCCGTTCCTAGGAATCCGTCGTTCAACCGTTTGTTCTCCTGACTTGCGCTTCATGGCAGTTCGCGTTCCCATTCCCATCTGGACTCGACGCGCCTAGCCGGGTCCGTTTACTCCGCTGAGAAAGCCGCCGAGATGTCCGGTCAGCGAGAGGAGGGCGACGCCTAGCAGTTCGAGCGGGATACGGAAGCTTGGCGGGGCAGTTGAGCGACGACGCCCGCGGTAATGAAGCCACCACACCAGCCAGATCATGACACTCGACAGGCAGGCGAGCACCAGGTGCAGGAGCAGGATGCCCTTTAGTTTTTGTCCTTCAAGCTGCCACTGCCAAGCCAAGAGGCCTGAGGCCAAGACTGGCAATGTCGAGAACGCTGCCACCAACAAGTTGAAGTAGGCAGCAACGGCCCAACCGGGCCGCTTGAGCCGTTGCGCGCACACGTCGAATGCCACACCCGTGATGAAGAGGGCGATGGGAAAATGGATGAGCACGACGTGTTGCGCGTGCTTCGCTAGCAGGGCGGCTTTGAGATCAAAAGGATGCACGGGCTTACTGGACCACGATTTTGCCGGTCATTTTGGGGTGGAGCGAGCAGAAATAAGGATACGTTCCTGCTTTGGAGAACGTGTAGGAAAACTTGTCATCCGTGTCGAGGGCTTTGGACTTGAACACATCGTCGGTGCTGGCGACCTTGTGGGGAATGTCGTCACGGTTGATCCAGGTGATAGTGGTGCCCACGGCCACGGTGAGCGTTGTGGGACTGAAACTGAAATTGTCGATTTTGACTTCGGGGGTTGGGGGCGGGGGCTGCTGAGCGTTGATGCCCGAGGATAGCCCTATCAGCAGGGCCACTGCGATCATCGCCGACGCTACGAAACCTGTAACTTGCAAACGTTTCCTCATTCTCTATCTGCCTCTCTCTTTGTCGAACTTGAATTTTCTTGCTATGCAACGGCAGTGCGACCGGCACTCAGGGCAAGCTTCGGAATTTGGACTCCCACCCCCTGGCGCGACAGGTGTGGGCCGGCACTCGCGGGCGCCCGTGCCACACTAGCCGAGGGTTGAATCCACTACCGCCAGAGCGTGTTTTCCCCTGACGTAGTTCACGTCGGTGATTCCCAGAAGGCTTTTCAATTGATCGGCCGGGACCTTCATAGGTCCGGGCGACGGGGCCTTGCCAGGCTCCGGTTGTGGGAATGCGGTGGACCTAGCGGTATGGAAGGTGACCCTGCCTTCGACCTTCTGCATGATCTGGTGAATGTGGCCGTTCAGCACGGTGACGGAACCAAACTTCTTGAGGTAGGCCAGCGCTTGCGCGCTGTCGTCGGTGCCCCAGCCCCATTCGGGATAGACCGACCAGAGCGGAATGTGAGCGAAGACGACGATCGGCGTGCTGTGCTTGAGATGTTTGACGTCATCTTCCATCCACTCGAGCTGTTGGTGGCCGAGCGAGCCGAGGCCTCCTGCCTTCAGGTTCACGACGTTGACGAGGCCGATGAAGTGCACGCCTTTTTTGTCGAAGCTGTACCAGCCTGCGCCCTTGGCATTCTTGCCGTAGCGCTCGAGGTAGGACTTGCCGTCGTCGTCGTTGAGGAGGTCGTGTTCGCCGGGCACGTAGAAGACGTCCTTGGCGTTGGCGCTCTTTAGGATCTGATCGACGTTGTCGAACTCTTCCGGTTTGGAGAGGTGGCTGATGTCGCCGGTGTGCAGCAGGAACTCGGGCTGTGTGGCTAGGCCATTGATCTGGTCGATGGCGGTTTTCAGCGTGCCGATGACATCCGTGTTCGCGGGCTTGTTGAAACCCATGTGGCTGTCGCTGATCTGAACGAAAGTGAGATCGGCGGATTTGGCATGACTTCCGAGGTTTTTGTTGAAGGCCTGGGAGACGGGAACGCCACCGCTCATGGTCCAGACGAGCCCGCTGCCCGCCCAGGCCATGCATTTGAGAAAGCCGCGACGGTCGACGCCATCGTCGTGGAGATCTGCCAACCCCGGTTCGTCTTGCTTCTGGTTCGCCATATGCCCTCCTGAGTTTGGGGTGCT
This sequence comes from Acidobacteriaceae bacterium, assembly GCA_043746935.1. GTDB lineage: Bacteria > Acidobacteriota > Terriglobia > Terriglobales > Acidobacteriaceae > JANXUC01. The sequence goes on from JAYTQD010000093.1 coordinate 4,571, forward strand.
CGCAGCTTATAACTCCGGGAACCTGGTTTTATTCCCTGCTGCGGTGAAATATTTGTGGAAAAGTTAGGAAACCTGAGTGCGCGGAGACGAGTCTCGGCATCTTCTCGGGTGTGGCAGACATACTATTGCTTGGTGCTGACCCAGGATCAAAACTCGGACCTGGAAAGTCGTGGTCCTTGTCCACGAGATACGGGTCTCACGCATGTGCATTGTCATACACGGTTTCCTGGGAGATGCCCTTTCTTTTCTGATCCCACTAGCTACAGCGGGTTCAAAACACGAATGCGCTGATGTGGTTGTTCTCTTCAGGCAAAGGACGGCCTCCGTATGTTCCCGGGACTGTGTTGGTGTGGAAAGATGTGTATGCCTTGCTTTGTCCTGAGCTGGTGCCACGAGCGACCACGCCGATGAACATTTCGAATTGGAGGAAACCCGTGTTGCCAGGGTCGGAATCGATCGGGGTCAGTGTGGTAGTCATAAATTTTGCGGGGCCAATCTTAGTG
>JAYTQD010000094.1:0-5064 GCA_043746935.1 Acidobacteriaceae bacterium
TTGCCGCTCAGGGCACCCAAAATGGGATGGTCCGAAATCCGCACAGAACCATATCTCTTTTCGCAAGCGGCAATCGCGGCGTCCATCTTAGCCAAATTCTCCAAGGCGGTGGCCAGCACTTCGCCACCAGCCGCCCCGCTGGACGCGACTGTGGGACGAACCTGCGGCGGCGCCTGACGACCTTCGGGAAAACGGCCCAGCTCCGCGATCCACCAGATGGCTAGCTTTTGCTTCAGCTTGAGCGGCGTGGCCGTGGGCGCGCCCGCCTCCAGAGCCTTTTGCATGGACCGCGCGGTTCTGCTGTAAGTCAGCGACAGGTGCTCCACCACCTCGGCGGCCGACCACTTCCCTTCCGGATGCCGGCTCCAGTCCTCGGGTGTCATGCCTTGCGTAACCGAAACCAGGATTCTGTGAATGTGTTCTGTCGTAGGATGCATGGTCATTCCCAGTTAGAATAAAGCAGCAATCCATCGGCTGCAAAATATCTGCGGCAGGTCGTCCGCGAAATCTCCATCTAGGAGCAAAAACCATGAAGACATTCCTATTGCCGGGGCTGGCACTGCTGCTGCTAGCGGGCTGTTCCTCCGAACCCTCCAAGACTGCGCCCGTGGTCAAGCCCCCCGACTATATTGCGGGCCGCACGGCGTTTCAGAAAATGTATGTTGCCTCGCGCGGATGGAATCGCGATGCTCAGGGATTTCGCCTGACGTCGGCGCTGACCAAGGATTCCAAAGGACACGATGGCAAGTCGGCCGTGTGGCAAGCGACGTTTGCGTCGCCCGAACATCGCACCTCAAAGCCTTACACCTGGTGCGGCACCAATGAGGCCGACGTGGAACGCGGCGTCACCCCTGGCTCGGAGGACAGCTATAGCCCGACCAACACATCGACGCATGTCTTCGATATTGCGTTCCTCAAGAAGGATTCAGATGAGGCATTTGAGACAGCGCTGAAACACGGTGGCGCCAAGCTCCTGGAAAAAGACGCTGACCAGCCTGTTCTATATTTACTACAGTGGGATGCTTCCGAGAATTCCCTGGTCTGGCACGTAATCTTCGGCGAAAGCCGCACGGACTTTAAACTTTCCGTTCTGGTGAATGCTTCCAGCGGCGACTACTTGCGTGTGGAAAAATAGATTGCGGCGGACAGGGTAACGGAAAAACTGCTCACGGCTTCTCGGGCGATGCTTCTTTAGCAGCCGTTTCTTTCTTGCCGCTTGCCTCGACTTTTGGCTTTTCCGCGCTCAGCCTATCCATGGATTCCTGCGCTTCCTCCGCAAATGGCCCATGCGGCAGGATCTTGAGATAAGCAGCATAGTTTTCCCCAGCGCTAGCGCGGTCTCCGAGCTGCTCCTGGCACACCGCCAGCCGGAACGTTGCCACGGCGTCTTTCTCTTTGTAGAACAAAGCCTCTTGGTAGCGATCCAGCGCGGCACGGTAATTCTTGCGCTTGAAGTAGTAGTCACCCACCTCAACATCCTTGAGCGCCTTCATCGGATTCCACGGATGAAATTCCTGGACGTCCGCATCCGCGGCGTTCTCTTCCTCCATGGCCATGGCCATAGCGGCAGCGCTGTCGGGGTGTTCCTTGAGGTCACCTTTCGGAGGACTGAGGTCGATGATGCTCGCGCGGCTGGAACTGAAATTTCGGTCATCGCCAGATGGGGGAGCCGATTCGGCGTCGTCTGATCGTGGAGCGGGTTCGTTGGCTGGAAGTTCGCTTGCGGGAAGATCCCTAGCCGATGGGGTCTGGCTCTTCGTGGGAGCCGTTAATGGAGGAGTCGTCGGAGGCTGGCCCGTCTGCGCGGCGGCCAATCCGGCCAACGCGACGATCCCTAACCCAAGGCAACACAGGCGCATGGCTGTCATTCTACTCCGTTGGATGCGAGGAAATAGCTGACAGGGTTGCACGGCTGGTTGCGTGGCGCCTTATTTTTAGACGAAAAAACAGGCCGTTCTGGGAGGACAAACGGCCTGGTCGCGAAGTCCTCTTGGGGGAGGGTTGACTTGCGCGAAAACTAGTTGGACCCGCCCGGGTTCTGCGTCGCCGCAGCCGCCGGAGCTGCCGGAGCATCGCCACCCGCAACATTGGTCATCAGGCGAACATCCACGCGGCGGTTCTTGGCGCGGCCATCGGCGGTCTTGTTGCTCTCCACCGGCTTGTCCTTGCCCAGTCCGATCACGTAAATCTTGTAAGCCGGAACGTTGTGCTGGCTCGCCAGGTACTGAATAACGGCGGTCGCGCGACGCTGGCTCAGGTCGTAGTTGTAGTCGCTGGCGCCAATTCCATCCGCGCCGCCTTCGACTGCCACTAGATAGCCCTTGGTTTTGCCAATCTCGCCAGCCAGTTGATCCAGCGCTTCCTTGGCTTCCTTGGTCAGGTTGTCATGGTTGAAGCCAAAATGTACGGAGGCTTCGGTCACAACCCGGTAGTTGTCCAGGTTGACCACGGTCTGCTGAAGCGTGTCCACGCGCTTGGTGGCGTTGTTGGCTAGGAGCTGGGCATCATCGGCTTGCTTGCCGGCAGCCAAGGCCTTGGCATCAACGTCAGCGGCCTTCGCCTGCACGGTCTGGATGCCAGCCTGCGCGCGCGCGTCCACGTCCTTGATGTCGTGAGTGTTCTTGGCGGTCATGTCGTCCAACTCGTTGGTTTTGTTCACGAGCGGGGTGGTCTGCTGCTTGACGTAGTTCTTGCTCGAACAACCAACGGTCAATACCGCGGTCAGAGCCAGGAGCAGAGTTAGCGAAGTAGTTTTCATAGTGAGGATACCTCTCATTAAAAGTCTTTTAAGTGCGGGGTACAAATGCTAGCGTCCCGCATTCTATCAGAGCACGGGGGGTGCCAATTTATTTCCACTGCCGGGAGTGACGATAAGCTGCTTATAATCATATAGATACATTATTTAAGAGGGGGTATTTCTCCCATTCTTGGGAGGCATTTTCGGGCAAACGGACATGTCCCAAGGAATTTTTTATATGGCGTTCATAATAGTTAAGGGACGGTGGTGGGAAGGCCCAGAACCTTCCGCCTGTTCACCAGATTACCTTGACAGGGTATTTCTTCAGCAATGGATCGCAGGAAACAATCGGCAGCTTCTCTTCCAGAGCCTGCGCCACCAATATGCGGTCAAACGGGTCACGATGGTGGAGGGGGAGTTGTTCGAGACGCAGTACGTGCTCGAAACTGACCGGAAGCACCTGGATATCGTTGGCCGCAAGTAGTCTTCTGAGGTAGCTGCCAGCGGGAAGCGGCAGCAGGAGCTTTCCGATTTGGACTTTTGTCAGGATTTCCCAAACACTCGCGGCGCTCAAAAGCAATTCCCGGCCAGTGTTGGTAAACACCTCTTCGGCGGCAGGAGAAAGGCGCTTATTTCTCGTCACTGCCCACAGAAATGCGTGCGCGTCGAGCAGGCACTTCACTTCCAGAAGCTCTCTTCGACGTCTTTCGGCAGAGGGTCGTTGAAGTCGTCCGGCACGGTAAATTCACCCTCGGCGGTACCCAGAACCCGCTTGCGAAGCGCATTGGGCATGGGAACCAATCGGGCAATTGGCTTACCCGCTTTCGCGATTACGACCTCTTCCCCGGCAACCACCTTCGCCAGCAATCGGGATAGATGAGTTTTGGCTTCGTGGATGTTAACTTCCATGTGAACTATTTTAGTCTACTTAAGGACTAAGTCAATGGATTAGTCTATATAGACAAATCTCGGCGGCCTCAGCGGTCAGTAAAATGAATTTGCCGCTTTTGCCGCTATGGACTTGCTCGCCAAAATTCGGACGATTCCCGCCGCTCCGGGCGTTTACCTCTACAAGAACGCCGACGACGTGGTCATTTACGTGGGCAAGGCCAAGAGCCTGCGCCACCGCGTCAGTCAGTATTTCCACGAAGGGCGCGTTACCGATGCCAAGACTGGGTCGCTGGTGCGCGAGGCGGCGGATGTGGAATGGATTGTGGTCGCCAATGAAAAAGAAGCGCTGGCGCTGGAGAACAACCTCATCAAGCAGAAGCAGCCGCGCTACAACATTTTGCTGCGTGACGATAAGACTTACCCGTACGTGAAGCTGACGATGGGCGAGAAATATCCGCGGGTGTATGTGACGCGGAGGCTGCGGAAGGATGGCAGCCAGTATTTCGGGCCGTACTTCCCGGCGAATCTGGCGTATCGCATTGTCGATTTGATTCACCGGAATTTCCTTGTGCCTTCGTGTTATGTGGATTTGAATCGGACGCATCCGCGTCCGTGTTTGCAATTTCACATCAAGCGCTGCCTGGGGCCTTGCGTGACCGGTCTGACCACGCCGGAGATTTATCAGGAAGCTGTGCGGGATGTGCGGATGTTTCTGGAGGGGCGGCAGGGGGATCTGTCGAAGTCGCTGGAAAGCCGCATGGAACAGGCGGCGGTGGCGGAAGAGTATGAGCGGGCTGCGAAGTATCGGGATTTGATTTCTACCGTGGAGCAGTTGCAGGAGAAGCAGCGCATTGCTGGAGTCGAGGGGAATGATGCCGACGTTTTTGGCTACCACTGCGAGAATGGCATGTTGGCGGTCAATCTTTTTCACATGCGCAGCGGGAGGGTGCTGGACCGGAGAGCGTTTTTTTGGGAAGAGTTGCCCGGATTCGAGGAAAACGCTCAAGGTTCCGATCTTCATGGTTTCGACCCCGGCGAATTCTTCTCTACGCTCCTCCAACAGCTTTACCTCGGCCAACCCTACGTCCCGCGCACCATCTACATCCCGGTGGATTTCGAGGATCGCGCAACGCTGGAAGATCTGCTTTCGGAACAGATCGCAGCGCAAAGCCCCCGCGCCGCGCGCATCCAGATTCACGTTCCGCAGCGGGGTGAAAAGCTGGCGCTCCTCGACCTGGCAGGAACGAACGCCAAGCAGTCTTACGACCAACGCTTCCGTGTGATGAAGCCCAACACCAAGGCCATCCAGGAAGCCTTTCAGGACGCGCTCGGTCTGCCCGAACTGCCCCGACGCATCGAGTGCTTCGACATCTCGCACATTCAAGGCACGGAAACGGTGGCGTCGATGGTGGTCTGGGAAGACGGCAAGATGAAGA
>JAYTQD010000095.1:0-5051 GCA_043746935.1 Acidobacteriaceae bacterium
GCTGCCGCCTCGGGTTTCGAACGATCCATACTCACGACAGCCAACCCATACATGGCCGCGAGACTGCGTGGATTGATCTTCAATTCGCTCTGGTACTCAGCCTCCGCCTGTACTAGATCGCTCTTCTTCATGTAAACATCGGCTAAGGCCTCATGCAGACCCTGCTCTTCCGGTTTCAACTGAATGGCCTTTTGGCACTCCAGCACGGCATCATCGAAGCGGCCCGCTTCCACATACGACTGCGCCAGTACTTGATGCACGCGCCAGGAATCCGGTGCCGCTTCGTACATATCTTGATAATCCTGAACCGAGACCAGCATGTGAGCCCGTCCGCGATGGTAGAGGATGTCCACATCCTTCGGTCGAAGCGCAGCTGCCTTGTCCAAGCTGATGACCGCAGCCGCCGGATGGTCCCGAGCTAGCTCCACCACTCCCAACCACATCCATGCGTCCGCACTCTTGGGATCAAACCGTGTTTCGCGGGTTAAGGACTGTGCTGCTGTATCAAAATCGTTATTGCGGTATTGCGCGATACCCAAAAACAAGTTCGCCCCACGAAGCGTAGGTTGAAGCGTCAGACTCTTACGAATCGAAACCACAGCATCGTCAAACTTGCCTTGCTGGAGATGCACCAAGCCCAGATTGAAATGGGCCTCAGCAAAATTGGGCGAAGCCGACACAACTTGGGTGAAGTCCGCCGCCGCTTCCTCCAGATGGCCGTCGCGCAGGGCTTGCGTTCCTAAGCGAAACGTTTTCTCAATTGGCCCATTCTGGCCCAACGCGTTCACCGGAAGAGCGAAGATCGCCCAACAAGCCACGGCAAGGCCTATACTCACGACCCTCGGGGAAGGCTCTATTTGCTGGCTATTTTTCAAGGCAAAAGAAAATCTAGTACCTTAGCACTAGGGTTGTCAAGGGAATTGTTAGTACTTGACCCAGCCAGCAAACGATTACTTACTAGACAATTCGACGTGGTCGCAGTCATCCCTTTTTTTCACCCAAATGTACCTTCCCGAGAGGATTCCCAAGTCACCTGAAAGCCCCTAGTCAATCGTTTTTGTGAGGATTTACTCGGATTGTGCGACCGGACTTTTGCTCCGGGTACATCATCGGCTTACCGGAACCGCACCCTTGCCTTCTTCGAGGACATAGAAACGGTCCACACCGGGCAGAACTAGCTTCTCGACGGCTCCGCTTGGCCAGTGAACCTCCACCTTGTCTACCGCGGAGGCTAGCCCCAGACCAAAATGCAGCCGGGGATCGCTCGATGAGGCAAAGCTGCCGCCAGACAGGACATCGCCGCGCTGACGGATTCCGCCAGCGGTCAAGTACACCGTAGCCCCAACTGCATCACGCGAACTCTTAGGGCCACCGATCAGCTTCAGGCCAACCCAATGGGATTTGTCGGCACTCACGTTTCGTAACAAAGCCGGTGACCGGTCGAGTTGGTTAACCAAGACATCCATCTTGCCCTCATTGAACAGGTCGCCAACCGCCGCTCCGCGCGAGGTCAGCAACTCTGCCAACCCAGTTCCCTTCACTGCGGGAACCACCTCAAACTTGCCATCTTTGACATTGTGAAAAAGCAAGGGCCGCTGGGCAAAGGTTGTGCCCCATCCGCTGTCATCCACGCCGGGGTACACGTGCCCGTTGGCGACGAAAAGATCCTGCCAGCCGTCATTGTCGTAGTCGAGGAAGCTCGTACCCCAGGCGAGAAACGGGATGGTCACTTCGGCGAGCCCAGCCCTGTAGCTGATCTCGTCAAAATTGGCTTCGCCGTCGTTGCGGTAGAGCGGATTGTAGTCGTCGGAGAATGCTGTGTTGTAGAGATCAAGAAAGCCATTATTGAGATAGTCGCCCACAGCAATGCCCATGGACGCGGTTTCACGGCCATTTTCGTTGAGCGCATAGCCGGAGGCGTAGCTGGCGTCCTCGAAAGTTCCATCACCCCTGTTCAGATAGAGGTAGTTCGGGCAAGAGTCATTGGCGACGATCAGATCAGGCTTGCCATCGTTGTTGACGTCCGCAAAAACAGCAGCGAGGCCGTAGTAGGCCTTCACATCACTGACGCCCGCTTTCTCGCTTACATCGGTGAACGTGCCGTCACCGTTATTGCGAAAAAGGTGGTCGCGCTCACCTTTGAGACCGCGCGGACCACACATCACGCTGACACCGCGGAACTGGCACGTAGCAAACACCACGGCGGACGATCCCGGCACCGGAGGATGTGCAATGTCGTAGTGGACATAGCCCGCAACAAACAGGTCCAAGCGCCCGTCACCATCGTAGTCCCCGAAGGTCGCGGCGGTGGACCAATTGCCCAAAGCAACGCCAGCCTTCTCCGCAACGTCGGTAAAAGTTCCGTCGTGGTTGTTGTGGTAGAGACGGTTCTTGCCGAAGTTTGTGACGTAGAGGTCGGGCCAGCCATCGTTGTCGTAGTCCGCAACTACCGCGCCGAATCCCCAGCGATCATTGGTTACGCCGGCCTTGGCTGCAACGTCGGTGAACGTGCCGTCGTGATTATTGTGAAACAACGCGGCATGCGGCGGGGCTGTCTTCCCGGTCATCGCGTCGTAGGTCGAGCCATTGACCAGATAGATGTCCAACCAACCATCGTTGTCGTAGTCGAGCAAACTTACGCCTGAACCGACGATTTCCAAAATGAAGGTTTTTTCCGGAGTACCCATGACATGGCGCCAGTGAGTGAGCCCAGCCTTCTCAGCAATTTCCTGAAACACGATGGGGCCGCTCTCGACAAATCCGCCCGCAGTGATCGGCCTCTTTTCCGCGTCCAGCACCGCGGCGTGAGCGCCACCGGAGGAGACCGCCGATTGGGCCGCTACAGGCGAAGCGACTTTGGCATCGCTCGACTGCGCCAAGACGTACAGCCTTGGCGCGGTGAGAATCCCCGCATAGACCAAAACGTAAAATGCTTTTGAATGAGCGGTCACTTGAGCCTCAAACCTAAGTTATGCACGCGGGCTTTAGCTCCCGTTGCCTCTTTCTCGAAATTCTTTCAACAGTACCACCTCAGGTGAACGGAAACGTCCGATGACAGGAGGAGTCCGCGCCATCCAATTCGGGAGCACGCCTTTTCATTCATTACCCAGAACCACTGGTGACCTCAGATAACAGCCCGATTGGACGTTGAGTTGGGGGGACCAGAAGAGCCCGGGCCGCATGCAAAATTACCCGTAAATCATTTAGGAAAGTAACCTAGACAAAGGCTTGTGCCTTATGACAATCTCTAGTCTAACGAGCCGTACGGGAACTTCTGAAGATGGCTGGCATGATCATGCTGGCCCCTCTCGAAAGTTCCAGTCATAACGGCAGTCGTCCTCCCCTGAAATTTTCGATCAACGATTTGGAGCAGCGATTTGTCTTCATTTGAGCTCACGATCCGGCCGCGTAAAGGCTGGCAAGCCGTCAATTTCCGGGAGGTTGCCCTCTACCGGGAATTGCTCGGCTTTCTGATTTGGCGGGACGTCAAAATCCGATACCGGCAGACCGTGCTCGGAGGGTTATGGGCGGTGCTGCAGCCGATGATCGCGATGCTCATATTTACGTTTGTGTTTCACAGGCTGGCCGGGGTCGCAAGTGACGGGCCTCCGTATCCACTGTTCGCCTTTGCCGGCCTCGCGCCCTGGATCTTCTTTTCAACTTCCGTTCAACAATCGAGCAATAGCCTGGTAGCCAATCAGCAACTTGTCTCGAAAGTGTATTTCCCCAGGGTGTTCATCCCATTGGGCTCGATTGGGGCTTTCCTGATGGACTTGTTGTTGAGCCTCGGGGTGTTTGGACTGCTCATGCTCTACTACCACTGGCCCATCTCCAGGAGCATCTTCTGGCTACCCTTGTTCATTGTGGCTGCGGTTTTGGCCGCGTCGGGTATCGGGCTCACGCTTTCGGCTCTCAATGTTAGCTTTCGAGACGTGAAGTATGCGGTGCCTTTCGCCATCCAGATGGGGATTTTTGTCACACCCGTAATTTATCCGATTCGTTATGTCCCGGAACGCTGGCAAATGCTGCTGGGACTGAATCCCATGGTTGGCGTTGTACTGGGCTTTCGTCATGCATTGTTAGGGGCGGAGGTGTCCTGGCCCTTGATCGGGATGTCGCTGGCTACGAGTGTTGTGCTATTTGTTTTGGGCTTGCTAATTTTCCGGCGTATGGAACGCCAGTTTGCCGACGTGATCTGATATGCCACCGATCCTGGAAGTGAGCCACATTTCGAAAGAGTACCGACTCGGCTGTGCTTTCCAGCAGACCGAGACTTTCCGCGAATTTATTCAGCGGAAGGTAGCCGCGCCATTTGCTGCCCTGCGCGGCGCCGGAACGAAGAACGGACATGGTGGACAAGAGAGCTTCTGGGCTCTGCGCGATGTGAGTTTTGATATTGCCCAAGGCGAGGTGGTGGGCATTATCGGCCGCAACGGAGCGGGTAAGAGCACACTACTCAAAATTGTATCGCGGATCACGGACCCCACGAGCGGCTCCGTCACGCTGCGCGGACGGATGGCGAGCCTTCTTGAAGTGGGCACCGGATTCCATCCGGAATTAACGGGACGCGAAAACATTTTCATGAATGGCGCAATTCTGGGCATGCGCAGGGCCGAGATCACCGCAAAATTCGACGAGATTGTCGCGTTTGCGGAAATTGAGAAGTTTCTCGATACGCCGGTGAAGCACTACTCCAGCGGGATGTATGTTCGTTTGGCGTTTTCCGTAGCCGCGCATTTGGAGCCAGAAATTTTGATCGTGGACGAAGTACTTGCTGTGGGCGATGTGGCGTTCCAGAAGAAATGCCTGGGCAAGATGGGCGAGGTCAGCCGGGGTGGACGCACGGTCTTGTTTGTCACACACAACATGGCCGCGATTGAAAACCTGTGCCAACGCGGCGTGGTATTGGAACACGGAAAGCTCGTTTTTGATGGCCCTTCGAAAGATGCGGTACAGAGCTATCTGAACAGCCTCTCGGGCACACGAGACAACGACGGGCACATTATCGACCTGACGCGCGCGGAGAACCGCAAAGCTGTTGTCGCCCCACT
>JAYTQD010000096.1:0-1874 GCA_043746935.1 Acidobacteriaceae bacterium
GCTCCGAAAGTTCGGCAACCGAACCCTGCTTCGGGACCAGCGCATAAACAAGTTCACACTCCAGCGCGTCGGCAGCATCGCGAAGGCTCCCCAACGTAATGCGGTAGTCAGCTTCGGATTTTTCGAGATACAGCGCCAAGGACGGAACCTTGCCCAACCGTCGCGCCATCTCACGCAACGTCATCCCAGTGGCCTCTCGAATCGCGCGAATCCACCCGCGCTGCGGCCTGGTTTGCGCCGCAGCAGCAGCAGCATAGGGCTTCAGAGCACGTTCGAGTTGTCGAGAGCGAAGGGTTCTGGATTTTGGTTTCATGGCGCACTTTTAGACAGTTATATCTAAGTTTTTATAATTATATCATCAATTATACCTGAATGTCAAGAACTATAGACCTCGAATCAATACCCCAAATTCACCCCTGCTTGACAATCTCAGCAACTCCCTTCGAAACTATCCCTTCATGTCCCGCAACATCCTTCTCGCCCTCGCTCCCGGCTTCACCTGAGCCTAGCCCCCTAAACGCCCGTCGGTCGTTTCCGCCATATTTCGCACATCCCCAGCGCAGTCTTAGACGAAAGGATATTTCCATGCTTCCCCGTTGCCTTGCCGCATGCCTGGTTCTGTTTACCGCTCTCGCCGCCGACGCCCAGAGCCAACGCCATTTTCAATTTCGCTATTCCTTCTCCGTCAACAGTGTTCCAGTAGGAGAACCCGTAAAGATTTGGATTCCGCTAGCGCATTCCAACGCCTTCCAGGACGTGCGTCTGATTTCGAAGCAGGGAGACCTGCCTTTGCAAGACACGCAGGAATCCGAATACGGCAATTCCCTGCTCTACGCCGAAACTCCGCACGCCAAGCAAGACACCTACAAGTTCACAGTGGAATACGACGTGGTCCGCCATGAAACCCGCGTCTTAGCCGCTGGCAAGTCCGGCCCGGATGCCCACAAAGAGCATGCTCAAAAGGCTCTACTTGCACGATTTCTCGAACCGGACAGACTCGTTCCCATCACCGGCGTGCCCGCGCAACTCGCCGCGGAACAAACGAAAACGGCAGAAACTCCGCTCGCCCGCGCCAGCGCCATGTCCGACTACGTCTTCAAGACGCTTCGCTATGACAAATCCGGAACCGGCTGGGGCAACGGCGACGCCATCTGGGCCTGCGACGCCAAGCGCGGCAACTGCACGGATTTCCATTCACTCTTCATCGCCATGGTGCGCTCGGAGAAGATTCCGTCGCGTTTCGAAATCGGATTTTCGATTCCCGCCGATAAGCCCTCCGGCGACATCGCGGGATACCACTGCTGGGCGGACTTCTACACGCCGGAGTTGGGTTGGGTTCTGGTGGATATTTCCGAAGCCTGGAAACATCAGGAAAAACACGACTATTTCTTCGGCTCCCGCGACGCCGACCGCGTCCAGTTCACCGTAGGCCGTGACTTGCGCCTGAATCCACCACAGGTTGGCCCGCCGCTTAACTATTTAATTTATCCGTACGTGGAAGTAGCAGGCAAGCCCTACGCAACTCTGGACAAATCTTTCAGTTTCATAGAAGAAACAACCAAACAATCCGCAGCAGGCACACACTAAACCCAGCGCTCGCGTAGGGGCAGGCGCCCTCGCCTGCCCAACCGAGCAAAGCTCGGCTCAGGGGTTCCCGCACCCGCTCGACCCATTTGTCCGAATCCGCAACCCTGCGCTAAAATCACAACTCGTAACCACCTTAGGAGCCCCATGCCCAAATACGTAATCGAACGCGAAATTCCAGGCGCAGGCAAAATGACGCCGGAGCAACTGAAAGCCGTATCTCAAACCTCGTGCGGTGTCCTCCGCCAACTCGGCCCCGAAATCCAGTGGGACCACAGCTACGTCACCGA
>JAYTQD010000097.1:0-5034 GCA_043746935.1 Acidobacteriaceae bacterium
CTACTGGAAGTATTGCCTCACCGTTGACGGAAGCGTCCTCAAAGACGGCGCAGTCGGACTGGCCGGTAAATTGAAAGAGCGCGGCATCGCTTCCGCTCCGCGCTACATTCAGAAACCCTCTTTCATGTGCGAAGTGTTCCAAAAACGCCGCACCTTCGGCAACAGCGGTTACCCCTTCAATCTGGCCCGCCCCGAAGCCGTCGACTACGACAAAGCCAAGTTTCCCATGACCTTCAAAGCCCTGGAAGACGTTCTGGTCCTCCCCTGGAACGAACTCTACACCAACGAACACATCCAATACATTGCCGATTCCATCCGTGAGTGCGTGGAGGCGCTCCGCTAATGTCAACCCACATCACCAAAAGCCCAGTCTGTTTCGGTCTCGTAGGCGCAGGCGCAATCGCGCAATCCTACCTGCAAGCGTTCCAAAGCTGTCCTGAAGTCCAACTCGTAGCCGTGGCGGACACCAACTTTGTGGCCGCACAGGCTATGGCGCAAAAAGCGAACTGCAAGGCCTATTCCTCGCACACCACCATGGCCGACGCCGAAAAGCTCGACGCCGTCCTTGTCTGCACTCCGCCCAACACGCATCCGGACGTCTGTACTGACTTCATCGAGCGCCGCATCGCCATCCTCTGCGAAAAGCCTCTCTGCAAAGATTCCGTCAGCGCCCGCTCCATGATCCTCGCCGCCCGCAGCGCGGGCGTTATGATGACCATGGCCTCCAAATTCCGCTACGTCGACGATGTTGTCAAAGCCCGCCAGCTCGTCAACTCCGGCGCCATCGGCGACGTCATCCTCATTGAAAATTTCTTCACCTCTCACGTCGATATGACGAAACGCTGGAATTCCAATCCTGAAATCTCCGGCGGCGGCGTCCTCATCGACAACGGTACTCACTCCGTCGACGTCATGCGCTACTTCCTTGGCCCGCTCAGCGAAATCCACGTCGTCGAAGGTAAACGCAGCCAGAACCTTCCTGTCGACGAAACCGTCCACGTCTTCGTCCGCAGCACCAGCGGCATCCTCGGCACCGTCGATCTTTCCTGGTCCATCAATAAGGAACTCGAAAGCTACTTGCGCATTTACGGTTCCGCGGGCACCATCTCCGTAGGCTGGAAAGAATCGAAATACTTGATGGCGGGCTCGAAAGAATGGACGGTTTTCGGCAACGGCTACAACAAAGTCCAAGCCTTCAGCAGCCAGCTCGAAAACTTTGCCCGCGCGCTCCGCGGCTCCGAGCCTTTAGTCGTCACGCTCGAAGACGCTCTCGCATCGGTCCAAGTCGTCGAAGCCGGTTACGCCTCACTCCGCGATGCCAAATGGTTCGCCATCCCTTTGGCTCCGGGGCGTGAAGCGGAACGCCCGGAAATGCCGAAGCGTATTCAGTAATTTCAATAACTAGAACGGGTGCCCCGTCCTTGTTGCGATTTTGTTTTTGCGACAGGGCGGGGCTTTAGCAAATAAAGGAAACAGATTGCCTGACCACCCCAACGTCCGCATCCACCCCACCGCCATCATCGAAGACGGCGTAGAAATCGGCCCCGGCAGCTCCGTCTGGGACTCCGTTCACATTCGCCACGGCGCGCACATCGGCTCCGAATGCATCATCGGCGAAAAAACTTATATCGCCTACGACGTCAGCATCGGCCACCGCGTCAAAATCAACGCCATGGTCTACATCTGCGCCGCCGTCACCATCGAAGATGGCGTCATGATCAGCGCCGGCACCACCTTCACTAACGACCGCTTTCCCCGTGCCACCACTCCGGATTTGAAACACCTCCGCTCCTCCGACCCCGATGAGCACACGCTCCCCACGCTAGTCCGCGAAGGCGCAACCATCGGCGCGCAATGTACCATTGGCAATGGCCTCAGCATCGGACGCTTTGCCATGATCGGCATGGGCGCGCTTGTCACAAAAAGCATCGGAGATTTCCACCTCGCCATCGGCGCGCCAGCCCGCACCATCGGCTACGTCTGCCGCTGCGGCGAACCCATCGGCAAGGTCGCCGATCTCGAACCAGTTGTTCCAAAACGTACCTGCAAATGCGGACTCACCTATGCCCTCAACAACGGCGTAATCACTGAACTCAATCCCCCATCATGACGAAATACGGAACCACGCTCTTGCTCTTTCTAGACCCATCCGGACAGATGGGTGCCCCATCCTTCGCGCACTTTGCGAAGAGCCTGCCCTGAGCGAAGTCGAAGGGTGGGATGCGATGCTGCCGGCGCCATAAGCTTTAGGAACCAGAACTCCTATGTCTCAACCCCAATCCTGGGCCATTCTCGGCGGCGGCATTCTCGGCATGACGCTAGCCCTCCGCCTCGCCCAACAAGGCCAACGTGTCACCCTCTACGAATCTGCCCCCGACCTCGGCGGTCTCGCCAGCGCATGGCAACTCGGCGACATTATTTGGGATCGCCACTATCACGTCACCCTCCTCTCCGACTCCCACAACCGCTCGCTCCTCCGTGAACTCGGTCTGGAACAAGAAATCCAGTGGGTCGAAACCAAAACCGGTTTCTACACTGGAGGCCGCATGGTCTCCATGTCGAACAGCCTGGAATTCCTGAAATTCCCGCCTATCAACCTAATCGACAAAGCCCGCCTGGCCCTCACCATCCTCCACGCCTCGCGCATTGAGGACTGGCACGCCCTCGAACAAATTCCAGTGGAAGAATGGCTCCGAAAATGGTCCGGCGCCAATACCACCGATAAAATCTGGCTACCGCTCCTCCGCGCCAAACTCGGTGCTAACTACACCAAAGCCTCCGCCGCCTTTATCTGGGCCACTATCGCCCGCATGTACGCCGCCCGCCGTTCCGGATTAAAAAAAGAAATGTTTGGCTACGTCCCCGGAGGCTACGCCCGCATCTTGGCCCGCATGACGGAAGTGTTGCAGCAGACCGGCGTCACCATCCGTACCAACTCTCGCGCCACATCAATTCGTAAAACGGAAAACAATATCTCCGTAAAATTTGCTGATGGTTCCGAAGCCGTCGTCGACCAGGCCGTCTTCACCGGTCCCGCCTCCACCGCCGCCGACCTCTGCCCCGAGCTGAACGCCGACGAACAGCGCCTCCTCCGCGGCATCGAATACCAGGGCATCATCTGCGCCTCGCTGCTCCTCAAGCGCCCGCTCACCCCCTACTACGTCACCAACATCACAGACAGCGGTGTCCCGTTCACCGCCGTCATCGAGATGACCGCGCTCGTCGATCCCAAGCAATTCGGCGGCAAGCACCTCGTCTATCTCCCCAAATACGTTCCCATCAACGACCCCATGTTCGAAGCCACCGACGCCGAGATCCAACAAACCTTCTTCACCGCGCTCCAGAAAATGCACCCCAGCCTGACCAACGACGATCTGCTCTCGTTCAAAGTCAGCCGCGTCCGCCAGGTCTTCGTTATTCCCACGCTCAACTATTCCAAGAAACTGCCACCGATTTCTACATCCGTCCCTGGTGTGCACATCCTCAACTCAGTCCATATAGTAAATGGAACGCTCAACGTGAACGACACTGTGCAAATGGCCGAGCGAGCCATCCCGGCCTTACTGGCACGAGTTCGCCGAGAGGAACCGGTTGCCTATGCCCCCGTCTAAACCCATCGCCAGCCTCTCGCTCGACCTCGACAACAAATGGTCGTACATGAAGACCCACGGCGACCCCGGCTGGGAAGCCCTCCCGTCTTACCTCGATATCGTCGTCCCTCGTGTTCTGAAAATATTCCAAGAGGAAAATCTCACCATCACCTTCTTCATCGTCGGACTGGACGCCGCCCAACCGAATAGCCAACCCGTTCTAAGATCCATCGCCGACGCCGGCCACGAAATCGGTAACCACTCCTTCAAGCACGAACCTTGGCTGCACCTCTACTCGGATGCGGAACTCGAAGAAGAAATGACCAAGGCCGAAACCAGCATCCACCAAGCCACCGGCCAGACGCCGAAAGGCTTCCGCGGCCCCGGTTTCAGCTTTAGCCCGCAACTGCTAGATCTCCTGGCCCGACGCGGCTACGAATACGATGCCTCCACCTTTCCCACATTCCTGGGCCCGCTCGCCCGCATGTACTACTTCGCCAAAAGCAGCCTCAGCTCCGAACAAAGCTCCCAGCGCAAAGCCCTATTCGGTTCCGCCAAGGAAGGCTTCCGTCCCCTCAAGCCTTACCGCTGGCAGACCGCTTCTGGCCCACTTACGGAAATTCCCGTAACCACCATGCCTATCGCCCGGGTCCCCATTCATCTCAGTTATGTCCTCTACCTGGCCACGTTCTCGCGCGTCCTTGCGTTAATGTATTGGAAACTCGCGCTAACCCTGTGCCGCCTCACCGGAACCCAGCCGTCGCTACTCCTGCACCCCCTGGATTTCCTCGGCCAGGAAGACTGTCCCGAACTAGCCTTCTTTCCAGCCATGCAAACCCCAGCCGCTCCCAAACTGGAAGTCGCCCGCAAAGTCCTGCAAGCGTTCCACCGCCAATTCCACGTCGTCCCTATGCGCGAACACGCTCAAACCCTACTCTCCGCCCCACCCCGTTCCATGTAGGCGACGCCCTCGTCCAATTCACCTAACCCACGTGGGGACGGCCGCCCCCGGCCGTCCGGCAAGCAAAAACACCCTACCCCTGCCAGCCCACCGTCACATTGCCAATGGCCGTCGGACGCCAATTCCAAATCCGCAAATATGTTCTTGACTTAACTCATTCCTCATGGGACGGTTAAACAGGGCCCCCAAAAAGCAGACCGAAGGGAACCACCATGCCCACACCCAAACTTCTCGGCGAAATGGCCGAGATGGAATTTCTCGCCCACTGCGCGCGTCTAGGCTTTCGCGTCTCCACGCCTTTTGGCGATTCCTATCCCTACGATGCCATCGTCGACAACGGCCACACCTGCTGGCGCCTCCAGGTCAAATCCAGCGACAAACTCGGACGCAACGGCCTCTATCAGGTCCACTCCGGCCATTCCGTCTACGGCAACAAGATCCAGCCCTATCAGGAATCCGAAGTCGACTTCTTCGCCTTCTACC